>JBOFSR010000134.1:0-29540 GCA_051651645.1 Treponemataceae bacterium
CTGCAGTTTCAAGCATTACAATTTTTTTTCCATAATATAAATCATGTGCTCGCAAGCGATTATATGAAAGAAAAGAAACTTTTGGAAGATTTCGACCAGCTTGTCTTATCATAGAATCATCATCTTTCAAAACAATAACTGTTCGCTCATCCTTGCCAAAATTTTTCAAAATTGAAACTAAATCTTTTGTTTTTCCGCTTTCAACAGTAAAATCTTCAATCACCGTAATGCGATCATCTTGAGCTTTAAAACTCAACACAGATTTCATTGCCAAACGTTTTGCCTTTTTAGGCATTGAAAAACTATAATCACGAGGTTTTGGGCCAAATATAACACCACCGCCTCGCAACAAAGGTGATTTTTTGTCACCACGCCTTGCACGCCCTGTGCCCTTTTGAGCATAAGGCTTTGCATTAGAACCATGAACCTCAGAACGATCTTTAGTACAAGCAGTTCCAACACGTTTATTTGCTAATTCATTATTAATGGCATAATAAATAACATCTTCATTTACAGGAAGTCCGAATACGCTATCATCAAGAGTAATAGTCCGAAGCTCCTTACCATCAACTGAATAGACTTTTTTTTCCATTGTCTTCCCCCCGTTGTTAAAACTCTTTTTTAACCGCAGACTTAATGATCAGCGTACTATCTTTACTCCCGGGGACTGCCCCGCGAACCATCACAACTTGTAACTCAGGGTCAACTTTAACAACTTTAAGATTCTGAACAGTAACTTTTTCTCGCCCCATTCGACCAGGCATCTTAATATTCTTAAAACTACGACCAGGAGATGTACACATACCCGTAGATCCTGCTTCACGATGAAACTTTGAACCATGAGTTGCACGTCCGCCATGAAAACCCCATCGCTTCATAACGCCCTGAAAACCCTTACCTTTTGATACAGCTGTAACATCAAGATATCCCAATGAATCAAAAATCTCTACACCAACTTCATCACCAACAACAACTTCGTTATCAAAATCTCTAAATTCTTTAACAAACTGTGCAGGCTTTACGTTATCTGGAAACTGCCCTGCATAAGGTTTTGACGTGCGAATATTTTTTTTCTCACCCAAACCCATGACAACAGCATTATAACCAAATTCTTCTTTAGTTTTTAACGCAACAACTTTATTAGGCTCGACGCGGATCACGGTAACTGGTGTTAAGCTTCCGTCTTCGTCAAATACCTGAGTCATTCCAACTTTCTTTGCAATCAATCCTAACATTGCTAATAACTCTCCTCTATAAAATACAAACCACTTCTATTAACCGCCATTCCCTGATCCGGGGAACCGTATCTGCAAACAAACTATTGTTTGATTTCTACATCTACACCAGCAGGCAATTCTAACTTCATCAATGAATCCATAACATCTGCTGATGGCTCAATGATATCAATAAGGCGTTTATGTGTACGAACCTCAAATTGCTCACGTGATTTTTTATTAACATGAGGCGAACGAAGTACCGTTACCTTATTTATTCTTGTTGGCAATGGAATCGGTCCTGAAACCTTACTTCCAACTTTTTGCACAGTTTGAACAATGGATTTTGCACTTTGATCAATCAATTCCACGTCAAAAGATCGTAACCTGACGCGAATTTTTTCAGCAGCCATTTTCCCTCCAAGAAAAACACTTTGCTTTTAACACAAAGACAAGATTGAGAAAACTCAAACCTCATCTTTGCATCAAACAAATTATTTAATAATTTCAGTAACCTGACCTGAAGCGATAGTACGTCCACCCTCACGAATAGCAAGTTTAAGACCTTTATCCATAGCAATTGGATGAATTAATTCACCAATAATTTCTACGCTGTCACCAGGCTTAACCATTTCAACACCATCAGGAAGTTTTACTGTTCCTGTAATGTCAGTAGTTCTAAAATAAAACTGTGGTCGGTATCCTGTAAAGAATGGACTATGACGCCCGCCTTCTTCTTTAGACAAAACATAAATTTGAGCTTTAAACTCAGTATGCGGAGTAATTGATCCACCTTTTGCTAAAACTTGACCACGCTCTACAGCTTTTTTGTCAATACCGCGCAAAAGAAGACCAACATTATCACCAGCCTCACCTCGATCAAGCAACTTATTAAACATCTCAATACCTGTTACAACAGTTTTTTGAGTATCTTTAATACCGATAATTTCAATTTCTTCATTAATATTGATTACACCACGCTCGATACGGCCTGTTACAACAGTTCCACGACCAGAAATCGTGAAAACGTCTTCAATCGGCATCAAGAAAGGTTGATCAGCTGCACGTTCTGGATCTTTGAAATAATTATCCATAACATCTAAAAGCTCATCAATACATTTTTTATCATCAGCAGAAGCACCGTCAGCCATAGCTTTAAATGCAGAACCCTTAATGATTGGAGTATCGCGAGGAAACCCGTTTGCTTCAAGAACATCACGAACTTCTTCTTCAACGAGCTCAAGAAGATCAGGATCATCTAAAAGATCAACCTTATTCAAGAAAACAACCAAAGAAGGAACGCCTACCTGACGAGCCAAAATGATATGTTCGCGAGTTTGAGGCATAACTGAATCCGGAGCTGAAACAACAAGAATAGCACCATCCATCTGAGCTGCACCAGTGATCATGTTTTTGATATAATCAGCATGCCCTGGACAGTCAATATGTGCATAATGACGCTTATCTGATTGATACTCAAGATGCCTTGTGTTAATTGTAATACCACGGGCTTTTTCTTCCGGTGCATTATCAATTTCATCATACTTCATTGCTTTATCGCCAAATTTATTGGCACAATGCATTGTAATTGCCGCAGAAAGAGTTGTCTTACCATGGTCAACGTGACCGATAGTTCCAACATTCATGTGCGGCTTGGTTCTTTCGAACTTCTCTTTTGCCATTTGATCCTCCTTACAGATTAAAGGCAATCAGTTTTTAAATTTTATTTAAACACCTCTAATATAAAACAAGAGGGTATGTATAACAAATAGATTGAAAAAGAAGAATTGATACGTTCGCGTTACGAACAAAGAAAATAGAAAGGTGCAGACATTTTATTTGCATAAACAACTTATATAATTCAAGCTGAATCGCTCGGCACCACCTATATCAATCAAAACTACCTTTGACGATCGGTTTGGCGTCCATGAGCCTTTGTGATTACTCACAAATCATCCTTAACCCTAAGCAAGATTTAACAATACAATCAAGCTGATCAAGGAGTGCAAAATCTAATTAGCGAATCTCACGCCTAATTTTTACGACTTTACGAAAACCTTTACCCGTTAATAACAACAAGCAAGATTATGACTCTTGAAACTGACTTTTTAAAGTCTGTGATACTGTAGCAAAAATTAAAAATAAAATCAAGCGAAAAAGCAGATAAAATTGAAGTTTTTTAATAAATTACAAAAAACCTCTGCAAAAAGCTAAAATTGATGCACTCGTGACAAAAACTTCTTCACTTACCGCATTAACTCAACAAGATACTGATTCAAAAAAAGCATTCCCTTGTCTGTCAGAGCGTAAAATGTTTTTCCATGCACAATCCTCTTATGGGCAAGCTTTTTTTTCTGCCACGCCGAAAATGACGGCTCAATAAAATCTTCTATAGGCTGATTAAATCGCTCGTAAAAAATTTCGCCAGAAACACCTTCTCGCTTGCGAAACCCCATCATCAAGTACTCGAAAATTTGTGTTTTTCTTGTAAGATTTTCAATATCCTGCATTGCCGCCAACTCAGCAGGACAGAAAGCTTTTTCAACAGTATCTTTCCACAAATCAATATCAACGGTATTTGTATAGCGAAAATCCGCGATTGTTCCTGTCGCACCACTGCCAATCCCTATGTAATCGCCCATATTCCAATAACTAGTGTTATGAATTGACTGAAAGTTTTTTTTTGAAAAATTAGAAACTTCGTACTGCACAAAATCATTTTGCTCTAAGATTTTTTTCCCCTGCAACCACAAAGAGTGAGTTAAATCCTCATCATAAATAATTTTATTTGAGTTAATCAACCGAAAAAGAGGCGTATTTTCTTCAACAGTCAAAGCATAAAGTGAAACATGCTTCGGCTCAAAATGTAAAACTTTTTCCATGCCCGCAGTAAAACTTTCTAGCGTTTCACTCGGAAGACCTGCAATCATATCAACAGAAAATTGGCGGGGATGATTTTTCGCCCATTGCTGACAAAGACGCATCGCCCTTTCGTTGCAGATACTCGTTGAACGACGGTTGCTTTTTTGCAAAGACGCATCATTCATAGATTGCACGCCTAAAGACAAGCGATTAATAGGCAAGACCTCAAGATTTGATAAAAAATATTCCGTTAGATCATCAGGGTTTGCTTCAAGCGTAATTTCAATATTAGAAGAAAAGTCAAACATTTTTTGAATTTCACTGAAAAAAAAAGCAAGATCCTCATGATGTAACAACGACGGCGTGCCTCCACCGATATACAACGAAGATATTTTTGTAATATTAAATTGACTTTTACGAAAACGAGCCTCTGCAATAAGTGCTGAAACATAATCATTATATCCACGAGAAGTTTGCAGCTTTTTTTCTGACTCGCCCGTTGGAATAGAAAAAAAATCACAGTAAATACATTTTGATTTGCAAAAAGGAATATGCACATACAAGGAAGCACAATTTGGCATGATTAAAGCTTTGTAAATTTTGAAAATGGAAAATAGCGAAACAGAGCTTTACCTTTAATAGTTTCATCTTTTATACTTCCCCAAATCCGTGAATCGCTACCATGCGTTCTATTATCCGCAAGAACAAAATACTCATCGGGGGCAAGCGTATAAATGCCCATTATTCCAGAAAATCCATTATCAATATCCCAGTTCTCTGGAATTTTATTAATTTGCAGGTCGTATTTATTTTCAGAAAGCTCAAACTCGGTAAGATAATAAGCACTGTCACTTGGCCGAATATGCAAAATATAGTCGCGCATAAAAATAGTATCGCCAGGAAAACCGACTACGCGGCGAATTGATTCCGTCTGCGAAACATTCGTTGGCGAAAACGGAAAAAACTGTTGAAAGGTAAAAAAACCAATAAACACATTAAGCGTTTTTTGAAAAAGAGTTAATTCCAGCTTGGAAGACGGTTTTAAAAAGACAACATCGCCCCGCTTAAGAGGAAGCGATGGCATTAATGACAAAAGTGAAAAGCCAGAATCAGAAGCACGTCTAACTGACGCAAGAGGGCTCACCATAAGAATATTGTTTTTTTCAATCGTTGGCTCCATCATGACAGACTTTACAACAATAGGAAAAAATAACTGCGATATAATAAAATTTGAAACAATAATCAAAACGAGAATATACATAAGCCCAAATTGGATTAGCTTTCTTAGCCTTTCTCGTGATTGATATGATACTGCATAAATATTTTTAGCCATTTTTCTAAAATACCACAGATTAGAAAACAGCACAAGAGGATTATGACAGTATATCGCTACCTTGCACCTTTTTCAATTAAATAGCTTTGCACAGCCTTAGCTCCACGTTTTTTTGCAATTAGCAACGGCGAATAAACAAAATTAGGGCTTGATTCAGTTAAAGCATTCTCCCCTTCAATAATTTTTATCAAAGATGTTATTACACTGGCATCAGCTGTTGTTGCGTTAATATCAGCTCCCGCTTCAACGAGCAACATTACAGTAGGTAAAAAGGCATCATCAAAAGCTGCGTACATAAGAGGAGTTAGCCCCTTTGCATCCTTCACATTTATGGCGGCCCCATTGTCAATCAAAAGTTTTGCAAACTTAGCATTTTCAATTGCAACACTCAACGGAGTTTCACCTTTTTCATTCTGAGTATTCACGCTTGCACCTTTTTGAATTAAAAGCTCTGCAGCATCAAAAAAATTACCTTTAATGGCGTATAAAAGAGCACTATCTTTTTTTGAATCAATAGCATCTATCGCTTTTTTTGCCGTCAACAAAGGCTCTTCCTTGGTTTTATTATTCGGTATTGTTGCGGCCAATAAAAGTTCTGTCATTTTTTTATTATGAAGAGCGATCATAAGAGGAGTTCGCTTCTCATTATCCTTGCTATACGGCGTAACACCAATAGCTATTAAATACTGTGCCATTGCAAGATTATTCTGCTCAACAGCAAGAAATAATGCATTTTTTTCACTTCCCTTAACCGAAGCAGCAATATTCACCTTGTTTTTTACCAATAACTTTACAATATCAAGATTATTTTCTGTAACAGCAAATAAAAATACACTCATTCCATTTTCTAAGATAGACAGATCAACTTTATGTTTGATCAAAAGCTGCACAATGTCAAGATTTTTCTGCTCAATTGCAAGTATAATAGGATATTTCGCTCCCTCAGCAGAGCTGGACAAATTAATATTTGCCCCAAAAGCAATAAGGTGCTTTACAAGCTTTACGTTTCCATTACGAATCGCTATTAAAAGAGGATAATCACCACTTGGAATTTTTTCATTTATATTAAAGTGATACTTTTTTTTCAAAAGCATGCCTGCAACAACGTCATTATTTTGCTCGATAGCTATCATTGTTGCATTTTTTCCCTCGGCATTAGTTGCCAACACATCAGCATTATGCTTCAACAAAAGAGCAACCGACTCAATATTGTTGTTCATAACGGCAAGCATAAGCGGTGTAAAACCAACGATATAATCACCTGCCGTAACAACATTTATGTTAGATTTGTATTTTATAAACAAGCTAATCATTTGTGAGTTATTTTGCAAGGCGGCAATATGCAATGGATGATACTTTAATTTTTTCAGTGTAGCTATTTGAGCTGTACTAAACTGCGGACTAGGATTAATCAATTTAATATACTCAGGGAGCAAATATTCATAGCCCTCTGGAGAAAGCTGAGCATGGATATTCGCACCCTGCTCCAAAAAAAAGGACACGGAGGCAAAATCATTTCGCAACACTGCCGCATATAAATCTCGTGCATTCAATTCTTCTTGCGAAAGAACGGACTGTGCAACTATTGCACTACAAATTTGCACAACAAAGTATAGTGCAATAATTTTTCTTTTCATACAAACCTCAAACTTTTTTGATGACTACTTTAGCAAATTTATCTCAAAATAATATGCCCTTAGACTAAAAACCTTTTCCTTCCCCTAAACCTTTAATAACGGGTCGTTTTGTGTTTTGTGAAAAAACGCCCGTGTTAATAGGCCTTCGTCCTGCTCCAATAGCCCAAACGCTTGTTTCAAAGCCAGCAGGTAAAACATTGCCAAACTGCTCCCCGCTCCACAAAGATGTATCTGCAAAGTCAGTAACAAAAGCAGGAATTTCATGTTCAGATCCACCAATTGCAAAATCAGAAGATCCGTTTGGTCTTGAAATATAAACATTCAAAAAGTCCACAATAAACTTGTCAAGATGTGCACTAGAAAAAATTATACCCCGCATCTTATTAGTAGAGCTAGCAGGAATTTTGCCAAGACTATACCCTCGTTCAAAACTTATGATAAACTTGTTTGCACCTACTATGTCAACTGAGCCAATTACACCGCCATAAAATCCAGCATCCATGGAAGAAGCATCAAAAGCTGCAGTGCTATAAAAATTTTTTATTGTGGTAACAATATCAGAATTTAAATTGCTTGTAAAATGACCTATTAAGCCACCGACTTTCATCTCCAATTTAGAAGCATTTGTTTTTATTCTACTAGAAAAGGATCCCACATTTACAATTTTATCTATATCAAACGAATTATTTATTTCAACAGAGCCAATTACACCGCCAAAATTCCCGCTTTCATTATCAGTACTATCAATTTCACCTTCATTATACAATAACACAAGAGGGGAGGATGCATTATATTGACCAATTACACCACCAATATTACCACCCTTTGCTTTCACCGAGCCATAATTCGACAAATTTTCCAGCTTAACACTAGTTCCACCACTTGCCAACTGAACACGGCCAATAATTCCACCTGTTGCAGTAGAAGAACTATACGCAAGTGAATTTTCAACACTTGCGTACGAAACAATATTTGAAACCTCACCACCTAAAACAGTACTAACAAGTCCTCCAAAAATATTTAGATCCTGATTAAACACCATAACATCGCTTGATAAGGTAAGATTTTTTATAACACCAGTAGGGGCAAGTTTTGCAAATAAGCCAGATCCATTTATTGATGAAAAAATACGCATGTTCGAAATTTTATGCCTATTACCATCAAAGATAGCAGCAAAACCAGCAGAAGAAGATATAGGATCTACAGAGTAACCTCCAAAATCTAAATCTGCCATTAGCTTATAGCGAAGCCCCTCCCCAGAAACGGAAGGGTTATTACCGTTTTTAACCAAATATACATATTCACCTGGATCGTAAATTGCAAAAAATTCGCCCTCGGCATCTCTTTCTTTTTTTGGCTCAACAATCGAAGAAACCTGATTATCCCATACGCTACTAGTCCAGCGAGCGTATAATTTTTGCTCATATACGTCCATCCTATACGCATCATCGGTGCCATCGCCATTCCCCTTATGGTAATATCCCCAAGGAATATCTTCACCAGAAGCAAGCACCTGAGGATTCATGTCTTTATCATAATACCAATAATTAGAATTAGCATCACCTTGCGTATATTGTTTGACATAAAATCCTAGGAATTTATACCCCGGTCGAGTAGGAATAGAGATACTTGGCAAATCAGAGTCATACTCCATGGTAACGCTTCCTATTTTATCACCAGAAATAGAATCAACTAAAGCAACCTCTGTTTTATTACCTTTCCAAACGGCACGCAATGTTGAATTCTCTGGAGTGTCCCACTTTATCCCTGAAACAAGCGTATTATTCACAACGCTGTAATATTTTTTTGTAAAATCCGTAAAACCATCTTTATCAACATAATAGATGCCATCAAGAGTACTGTGTGCTTTTTCTTTGATGTCAATAATATTATTTAAGGGCATATTATTATCCAAAACAACAGTAAAGGTATTTGGTGCAAGCGGTGGTTTCCATGTCTCTATATTTTTATCAAGCGTAACAGTAAAAGACTTTCCACGCCAAGTAATCTCAACAGAAACGGCAAGCGATACATCAACATTAGTCAACGTATACTCATAGCCACCACTTACCGTAGCAAAACTACCTGCAATATGGCCATTTTCAGACCTTGCCTTTATATCGCTGGCAGTAATTTCAAAGCCATCACTTGGAGTAATCTGAATGACACGATCACCACTGCTATTAGTCGAAACAACAAGACTTTTTGCTGTAGAGTTATATTCCGTAAAAGTAACGCCACGTGAAATATTTTCAAATTCAAGCGTAACAAAAACGGGAAAATCTGGCATCTGAAATGTTGGATCATCTTTATCAAGCACTAAAAATGGCGGTTCCTGTGGCAAGTTATTCGAGTCCAACTTATAAACCTTCAAAGAATTATCTTTAACCTGAAACACACCATCAGCATTATTATCAATCTGAGGCACAACAGTTACAAGGCTACCAACACTTGTACCCTGAACTTTTTTTCCATCAACCGTTACAAAAAAAGTTCCATTTTCAATAGTTCCACCACCATCTAGCAAAATACGCTCATCTTCAAAGCCAATAAAATATTCCTTGTAGTCAGCCCACTTATTTTCATAATTAGCAAGACTATTCTTATCTATTCTAATACCAATCAGTCTATTTTTAGAAAACGGCAACTCAGACTCACTATTAACCGAAATCAAGGGAGGATCCAATGAGTACGAATTAATATATGTAACACCATTAAGAGGAGCAAAACTACTTGCTCTAATTTCTGTCAATGATGCAGGCAGACTAATTGAGCGAACAAAAGGTTTATTTTGAAAATAGTTGAACGTTCCAGCTCTAACGGTTAAGACAACTTGTCTGTCTATAAAAGACGGTATTTGCATATCAGTTATTACCATCTGAGAGGTATTTTTTAAATCAACAATCATCTTTCCTGTAGTATACCCTGTATGCACAAATATATCATCAAGTGAAAAAATATTACAAGTTACAGAAACTTGGCCATCAGAAGATGCTGCAGTAACTTGCCCTTTTGTTTTTGCACTAGCACTAACAGTAGCTTCAATATAATAACTGCCGTCGCCTACAGGTTTAAGGGTACTAATATCATCAATTGTAATGGAAGGATCAGAAACACTCCACCGAACATCAAGCCATTGTGGCTCCAAAGTATCTCCTGCAACAACAGGGCTTATATCCAACCGTAGCGTTCCATCCCGTACAAACGACAAAGATTCTCCAGCATCAAAAGCGAATTTAACCTTTTGAATGCTAACAACTTGAGCAATAATTTTAATGGGGGCAGAAGGCATAACAAACTGAAAACCATTATTCCCATCACTATAAATTGTATAAAGCTTACCATTTAATTCATAAGAAGGAGGAATTAACTCATAATACGGATCTGGCAAAATTGAAAACCGAACAGTCTCTCCTGCATAAAATTTAGTATTATTCATAACAACCTGTGCATTCAAAACTTCTGTCATAGAAACATCGTATTCTTTTGTTTGATATATATCTTTACAGCTGACACACAAAGTCAGTGCAATAAAAAGTATAGCTATAAATATTTTAGCTTTCATATATTCTCCTAAATAACTTTTCTAAAACAACCTTCGTACTAAAGAATTATTTTACTTCCCAGCCGTCCCAATTCGCATCAGAATCATAGCCAACATCCTTGAGCACCCATAAGTTAATAATAGAAATACTTCCAATAGGTGCCAGAAGCGCGCTTCGGTGAGACCAGTTTATATCATCAAACGGTTTTGGAGAAGGGTCATGCAAATGAGTTATCATATCCTTGGAGTCTATATATGTTCTACCAACCAAACTACCCACAGGCGCACTTACTTCTCCAGTTTGCCCATAGGGGAAGTCTTTATCATAAGATGTGAACCATAAATCAGCACGAGAGGAAAGTGATGTAATATTTTCATGAGTACTAACAAAAACACGCCCTTCAAAGTCAACGCCTGAAATCTTTCCATCTGCACCCTGCGGAATATCACCACCTATCGAAACACTGCCACCAGAGGCTGTTGCTTTAATTGTTGCAACAAGAAAACTATTCTTTAAGACATACGTAGCATTCTGTATACCTGCAATGGCAATAGCCACATCATCATATCCTATAATACTAGGCGATCGTGAGTAAACACTTGTCAACTTAACGCTATCTAATCCAACATATTTTTCCAGAATTGGATCAAGTATACGAACAGTTGCTATCAAGCTTGCAACATTTTTTCCCGATGGAACTTCAACCTTACCTGCATTATATGAACGAATTAACTCAAAAGCCCCACCATTTGATTCAATAAAACCAATCAACCCACCAACATTAGCCCGCTTGAGAGAATCAGAAAAGGAAGACATAATATTACCATGATTAAAAATACTATCAACAGTAATAGTTCCGTTATCCGGAGCTTCTATCTTGCCAATAACTCCCCCAACATTACTGTAATTTCCAGAAATATTGATACTTGCTGGAGGATTAAGATTCGACCCCTTATTTTCTGTTCCAAATCCATTACCAAGCCTTGATATAGAAGCAGAACCGTTAAGCCTATAAATACCTACAACACCACCTGTATTAGAAACGGAACTATGTATAAATGCTTTATTTATTACATTTTCAACAACACCTCCAGCTTCAACAATCCCAACAATCCCACCAACACCTCTATTCCCTTCAGTACCTGCATACCTTGACTCAATACGACCACTCTCAATAGTTAAATTCTTAACTCGTGCCCCAGCAGAAATTCTAGAAAACAAACCAACACCTGCAATAGTAGTTTCCTCTATACACAAGTTATGAATTTTAAACCCTCCTCCATCATATTCACCCATAAAAGCACTGCTAGCTCCAATTGGTTTAAATAACAAAGATCCACCTGTTTTATTCATCCTTAAATCTTTCATTTGCTTGAACTTTGAAGTCCAAAGCTTTGGTCTCAAAGAAAGATGTATCAAGTGACTAGGACGCCAAATTTCATAATAACCTTCTTTCTCATTCCATAACGGTGCATATTTTTCATCACGATACGCATTTTGATCCTCTTGCCACTCATCACCGAGAGCAACGCCATATACATAATCTTGCCACCAACCATACACACTAGAAGTTTTAGACACTTTATATGGCTGACAAGCTGCAGGATAACTTGTATCATACGGATCAGAAGGAGGAACAGGCTGTAACGGATGCGAAGTAAAAGGCATAGAGGCAGGAATTGTATCCGCATCTTTAGCTATATAAAACGAAGGCCCCCAGGTTTTTCCAATAAAACTACGACTTTCATCAATAATCTGAAGTCCAGGAGGAGGCCGAGAACCATCTTCTGTATAATTGTTTTTGAGATCCGCAATATCCGCGACAAAAGCACCTAAAAATTTATACCCTTTTATATAGTCTACCTCCTTTGGAAAAAATGGTCCCCCTAGAGTCAACCAATCAGTATCTTCTATTAATGTATCATACTTAATCATATTTGATGTTATGGTTCCTGGCTTAAGTGCAGGAGTCATCTCTAAAGCCAATGACAATAATTGACCTTCCCAAGCAATGTACATCTTCACATGTTTTTCATCAACATTCCACGGCTCTGAAACTTCAAAAGTCTTTATTCCTCCTTGTTCATCCAGTTCAGATCCAAATGGACGATCTACGTGAGACATAGCAACATTTTGACTAGAAAGAAGTGGCGAAGAAACATACTTCTTGTACTCAAAAATACTTTTTTCTGTTTTCGAATACGCACTTGTCTTGTCTAAAGGAATTTCAAAACCAATACATTCCTTTCTATAAGGAGGATTATTAAACCGTCCTTTTAAATACTTAGCATACTTAGGATCTGTAGCTTTTAAAATAGGTGCATCACTACTATCATACAATTCAATATTCCGACTTTCATAAGGAAAATGCATAACTCCACTATATCCGTAGAGTACTTCAAAAGTTGCAAGCGGGGTTGCCTCAGAGTCAACTACAGGCACAATACGCCCACGCACTGCCTTTTTTGATTCATGCACGCTTACCGTAGTTTTCAAAATTTCCCACTTAATCTTAAGCGTAAGTAAAGCCGTTCGAGGTTTTTTAAATTTATACCTGTAATAAATATCGGTTCCTGCAAGCTCCGCATCTCCACGCTCCACCCGAGAAAAATCCGTTGGAGTATACTCTATATTCGTTGTTGTATCAAAAATTTTAAAATCATCTATATTTTCAATGCAATAACCCGCCTTTATATAGGTAGTTCCATTTTCCTCAAATTTATTATAAATATCAACGTACAGCATATCCTCGCTATCACTTTTATAATAATATTTAAAATCTGCAACTCGCACCTCTCCGCTTTTAGTTTTCAACCGAGTGGGCTGCTCAAGAGCATGAGGCAATGTAAAATATGAAGCAGGATCAACCGTTATACCTGCGGCTTTCATTTTAAAAGAAACTGTTACAAAAACATTACTCATCGGCATTGGAAAGTACGGTGCATAGTAATACTCAGTAGTTTCCGCAGAAGAGGGAGATGGCTTAAACGTCACGGCAATCCCCTTAACCAAGTCAAGATCTTTACCAGGATCAGGGTTTACCAACAAAGCAACGATATCTCCAGGGGTTGCACAATCTTCGTCAATAAAAACAGTTCCGCCCTCAGCCTCGGCTAGTGTTATTCTATATTGACCAAATCCAATAATATACTTTTCATAGCGAGACCATAACACGCGATAATCTTTAGAAGACGCAGCGGAAACAAAAATATTAGACAAATTTATTGTATTAAAAATATCCTTGCTGTTATCTATAACTGGAGGAGATTTAGCATAGACATCAATTTTTTCAACCTCATCAAAGCCAGAACCCGTAAAGGAATTTGCTCCTATTTCTCTTACACTTGAGGAAATATAAATTGATGTAATTTTTTTATCATATGAAGCAAAGGCATTTTCTTTAACCGCAACAACCATTTTATTATCCATGATATCTGGAATATAAAAGCTTGTACCAGGAATACTACGCCCTGCAATTATTCCCGTAATTCGTATTTCATCACTACCATAAGACTCTTTATCAAAAATACCACCAGCCAAAACCTTTACAAAACAAGAAGCACCGTCTGGCAACTCAGTGGTTTTTGCAGTAATAGCCAGCTCACCACTATCTCTCAATGCTTTTACGGTGATAGTTTGAGTAACAGTTACAACTCCTGAAAAACTATCCCTACTTACAACAGGATCTTGCTCTGTAATGGATACAATTCCCATTTCACTGACATCCCAAATAATTTCTTCTGAAAAATTAGGAGACTCACTCACAGCTGTTCCTGTTAATGTCATTTCGCCTATAAAAACAGTGCTTTGGCGATCAACAGAAATCGTATTTAAATATTCGCTTACAAATTCTGCATGAATAACAACATCGCCAGCAGGCATTTTAAATCCACTAGCAGGAATAGCAACTTGTCTGCCATCAAAGATATAATGCAAAGAGCCTTCTTTTAATTTATAACCAGCGTTAGGAAAAACAGAAAGGGCTACAACATCGCCAACCTCTACATCAGCTGAGCGAAACTGTATTCGACCATTTGCTACTGTAGGCGAAACCGTGATGGTTCCAACATGATGCCGCTCAAAGGGACTTGGGCAAGCCAAAAATAAAAAACATAAAATCAAGAAAAATACTATTTTACATATATATTTTTTCACAATATGACTCCTTCATATCTGAATTATTATTTTCTCGTCTATAACAATCCGTGTTATAGCTTGTGCATACATAATTATCGACATAAGTGCTTGAAAAAAATACAAAAAACTTTTCTTAATGAAAAGAATTATAGATGTAAAATCCCTTTTAGTCAACACTTTTCATTTACTTTGTAAAAAAATCCAACTAGTCGTCAGCACGACATTGTAAACATTCGTAATCCTCGATTGTATCTATATCAAAAAGAACTTCGCTCGTTGCGTGATACACGCATAGTTCACCCCGATGATTATTAATAACATGCTTGCCGCCACAATCTCCCGAAAGTTTTGTAAGTTCAGTAAAAAATCGCTGAGGAAAAATAACAGGATTGCCAAAAGAGTCTTGATGCTGAGGCACAATAATTTGATTAGTTTGTTCAAAAAGAGCAATCATCGTATTTATCGTTTTCACCTTGATAAGCGGATTATCAGCAACCATAAAAAGAAGTCCGTCCTGATCCTTACAATGATTAACTGCTTGAATAATACTTTGACTTTGCCCCAGTTCGTAGTACGGATTATGCAAAACGGTGGCATCATACGTAGAGGCAAGAGCATCGTAGTCACGAGAGTGCGTAATTAAAAGGATTTTTTCCAGTACTGATTTTTTTGCGGCAATAATTACATGCTCAATAAGCGGCATGCCTTTATAATCCAAAAGAAGTTTATTTTGTTGCATGCGGGCACTTTTTCCTGCCGCAAGAATTATTCCTACCATAGTTGCACCAGCTAAAGCGTCTTTTCACTGCACCCTATTGGCGTACGTCTCACTGGAGTACATCGCAGTGCCGCAATTCGGATTGCCTCAATCATGCTTACAGCACTGGCACAACCCTTGCCTGCAATGTCAAAGGCACTACCATGGTCAACGCTTGTTCGCAAAAAAGGCATTCCCAAGGTTAAAGAAATCGTTCTATCAAAATCAAGCGTTTTGCAAGCAATATGCCCCTGATCATGATACAGCGAAAGCACTGCATCAAACTTACCAATTTTTGCAAGGTGAAACACTGAATCAGCTCCGATTGGGCCAACGGCATTCACGCCATGCACTCGAGCTTTTTGAATCGCAAGAAAAATCACCTGCTCTTCGTTTCCAAAAAGTCCGCTCTCGCCACAGTGAGGATTAAGCCCCGCAACGGCAATGCACGGATTCTGTATTCCCAATTGAGAGGCTAAGTGATTGCTACACCGAATAAGATAATCGACAAGACGCTCTTCTGTAATCAAGTCGCACGCATTACGAAGCGAAACATGCCGAGTCAAAAAAAAGACTTTAAGAGAGAGCGTTTCAAACATTGTTAGCGGATCTTGCGTATTTGTCAATGCGGCAAAAATCTCTGTGTGACCGATGTATGGAATGTTAGCAGCGTGCAAACTTTCTTTATTTACAGGAGCGGTTGCAACAGCGTCAATCTTTCCCAAAAGAGCATCTTCCGTGGCACTCTTGATTGCTAAAAAAGCCGCCTGCCCACCTTCAGCACTAACCCTGCCCATAAGCGATTTTTTAAGAGGCTTTAGAGAACCATAAACTACAGGCTCACAGATATCTGTAACAAGAGAGCAGTTTATGGCTTTTTCAACAATCTCAGCCCCAATGCCTGCAGGATCGCCGACCGTAATTCCAATTTTTGGCTTTTTCATTTAATCAGTATACTATAAAAAAAGCATTTCAAAAAGAGGCTACCAAAGATGACAATCCGCTATTTAATAATTTATTCTTACAAAACAAAAAAGGCCTCCCTCTATTTGAAGGAAGCCTTTCATAATTTATAATCGTTGTTAAAAAATTAACCTAAACGATTCATCAATCCATTAAGCTCATCAGTAAGCTCTTTTGGTAATTTAGCACCAAAGTTTGGATAATGGTTTGCTTTAACATCTTCAAGCTCTTTTTTCCAGCCCTCTTTGTCAACAGAAAGAATATCTTTCATGTCAGCAGCGTTAAGATTTAAGCCTGTTGTGTCAATAGCACCATCTTTTGGCATCCATCCAATAGGTGTATCTTGCGCATTGTCTGCACCGTTACATCGATCAAAAATCCATGTAAGAACACGGCTGTTTTCACCATATCCTGGCCAAATAAATTTACCGTCTTTATTTTTGCGGAACCAGTTTACAAAGAAGATTTTAGGTAATTTGTCTTCAGTTGTTTTTGTACCCATGGCAATCCAGTGTTGAAGGTATTCGCCCATGTTGTAACCACAGAATGGCAACATAGCAAATGGATCACGGCGAACTGTTCCAGCTTTTAAGTCAAGCGCAGCAGCAGTGATTTCTGAACCAACAATTGAACCCATAAACACACCATGATTCCAGCTTTTTGCTTGGTGAACCAAAGGAATTGTTGTAGGACGGCGGCCACCAAAAAGAATTGCACTAATTGGCACACCTTTTGGATCTTCCCATTCTGGAGCAACACAAGGACATTGGCGTGCAGGAGCGGTAAAACGTGCGTTTGGATGTGATGATGGTTTTTGATCTTTGTTATTTTTATCTTGAACCCATTCATTTCCATTCCAGTCAATCAATTTTCCTGGAGCATCGTATCCAATACCTTCCCACCAAATATCACCGTCTTCAGTTAAAGCACAGTTTGTAAAAATAGTATTTTCTTTAATTGATTCCATTGCATTGTGATTTGAGTGATCTGATGTTCCTGGAGCTACACCAAAAAATCCTGCTTCAGGATTGATAGCATACAACCTGCCATCTTTTAATTTCATCCATGCAATATCATCACCGATTGTTTCAACTTTCCAACCAGGGACAGTTGCATCAAGCATAGCAAGGTTTGTTTTTCCACAAGCTGAAGGGAATGCACCTGCAACATATTTTACTTCGCCTTTTGGGTTTGTAAGTTTAAGAATAAGCATGTGCTCAGCAAGCCAGCCTTCTTCACGTGCAATAACAGATGCAATGCGAAGAGCAAAACATTTTTTTCCTAAAAGTGCGTTTCCACCGTACCCTGATCCATAAGACCAAATCATTCTTTCTTCTGGGAAATGAGAAATGAATTTATCTTTCATCTCTGCACAAGGCCATTTACCATTGTCTTTTTGACCAGCTTGAAGCGGGCTACCAATTGAGTGAAGACAAGGAACAAACTCGCCGTCAGTTCCCAAAACATCTAAAACTTTTGTTCCAACACGAGTCATAATGTCCATATTACAAACAACATAGGCAGAATCACTGATTTCGATACCAATTTTTGCAATATCAGATCCAACAGGTCCCATTGAAAAAGGAATAACGTACATTGTTCGCCCTTTCATACAACCTTTGTATAATTTTTTCATTGTTTCTTTTAATTGATCTGGATCAATCCAGTTATTGGTGTGCCCTGCAGCTTCTTTTGTTTTGCTTGCAATGTATGTTTGGCTTTCAACACGTGCAACGTCAGAAGGATCAGAACGGAATAAAACGCTATGTGGACGTTTTTTCAAAGGTGTTCCAAGCCCTGCATCAACTAATGATTGCATCATCTGATCGTATTCTTTTTGAGAACCATCGCATAAATAAATAGCATCTGGCTCACACATTTTTGCAATCTCTTCTACCCATGCTTTCGCTTTAGCATGCTTTAACTCATTCAATTCCATAAGTATCTCCTACAAAATGATTTATACTAGGGAATAAGATTTTATTCCTTCGTTGACATGATTTAATATATTTGAAAAATCAAAAAATATTACTACAGTGTAAGATTTTTATCGGAATTAATCAATGACTTCACGATATTTTGAGACTAAAAAATAAAAATTTATCGAATATTATTAAGAACACAGAGTCTCTTTTTTCAACTAAAAATTCTCCAAGGAAAATATTTAGTGCGTAGCAAAAAAAAACAATACGCTAAAAGAGAGTAAAAGTGCAAGAGGGTTATAAAACAGGAAGGCAGAAAAAAAGGGAAAATCCTTGTTTCGACTATCAAAAAATCAGCAAAGAAATTCCCTCTATAATTAGAGAATACGGTTTTTACTCGTCGTCAAAATCAATAGGCTCGTCGTCAAAGTCAAAGTCATCGTCATTAAAATCATCTATGTCATCATCAAAATCATCGTCTCCAAAATCATCCATATCATCAAAGTCGTCATCAAAGTCATCGTCAAAATCATAGCCACTCATAGATGGATAATTATCAAAATCATTTTCATCAAACATGGTAAACTCCCCACTATTGCTTTAGTATACGGTGCAAAAGAATTAACTTTTGGGCACCAATTTTAATGCTAAATCGAATATTTAACAATTCTTAATTAATTTTCGACTAAAACGATGGATAACTTTATACAGATTTTCTTCTTAAATATTAAAATTACGCTTTTTTTTACCAATTGACTATACTGAGTATACACACGCCCATTAATTTTTTTTGCTTTTATACAAAAAGCTTTTTTCCATAAAAAAAGGATACGAGTTATTCGTATCCTTTCTCTCACTAATCGTTGCTATAATTTAGTGCTATTACAGTTGATTTGCCAACTCATTTGCGTCGCTTATAAATTGATTAATCTTTCCTTCGCTAACTAATCTTTGCAAGGTTTCATTAACGGCATCAACAAAATCTTGATTTCCCTTCTTGATTGCAATGGCAGAACCATCTTCTGCTACATCAAATCTATAACCTGCAATCATTAGGTCTTGGTGCTTTTGTACATATGGTTGAGCAACAGGAATTTCTGCGATCACTGCATCAATTTTTTCGCCTTGTAAGTCCAAAATTAAATCAGGCATCGTACCAAGCTCTTTTACTTGCGGATGATTATTTTGCAATGCATCGCCCGTTACACCCTTTATTTGCTCTTTTGCAATCTCAACTTGGATACTGCCTTTTTGTGCACCAACTGGAGCATCAGCCAAAGAATCACTGTTGTAAGCATACATATCTTCATCAGCACGACGAATAATAGCACCATGGGTTGCCGTGTAGTATATATCAGAAAAAGCAACATTTTGCTTTCGCTCTTCAGTTGGCGTCATTCCAGAGATAACCATATCAACATTATTTGAAACAAGAGCGGCTAAAAGTCCATCAAACCCCATGTCCCGAACTTCAAGCTCAACACCCAAATCATTTGCAATCTCTTTTGCAATTTCAACATCAAATCCTACAATTTCATCTTTTCCATCAATTAAAAGGTGAAACTCAAACGGAGGGTAATCCGCTGATGTCCCCAAAACAATTTTACCCTTTTTTTTGATTTGTTCTAATTTGCTGCCCTCTTCTTTTGCACAGCCCATTAAAATTGATGTAATCAACAAAGCACTTACTACAAGTGTATTAATTTTTTTAATCATAATATCTCCTAAAATTTTATATGAAAATCGATTATACAAGAAAACGTTCTTTTATGGAAGAGTTTTCACAAAAACAGCTAAAAAAACCAACTTAGTTCAAAATTCCCAATGCGGAGAGGCAGTCTTTTGTAATTTGCACACGCTTAGGAAGATCTTCAGCGTTGCTCATTTCGATGTTCGTCGCAAAACTGTAAACGTTGTCGCCTTTTGTTACCCAGCCGACAAACCAGCCAACAGGATTTTTTGTCCGGGTTGCCCAGCCTGTTTTACCATGCAGTGTCCAATTTTTGCCACTCTCAAGCAGCGTTATATCACGAACTTGCTGTTGAACAGTACTTTCATACGGCAGCTCATCTTTGGCAAGTTTTGCAAGAAGTTTTGCTTGCTCTATCGCACTAACCTGCAAAGGGCCTTGCAAATAAAATTCACGCACATTATTTCCAACTTTTTTGTTGCCAATATTAAGAACGTTCACTTGCTCTTGCATAGCTTCAAGTCCAATTTTTTGAGCCAAAAGCTGATACGCAGGAACCTGCGACTCTTTCATTGCATAACGCAGATTTGAATCTTTTGCCCAACTGTCCAAATAAACATCCTCGCCCTTATAGAAATAAAACACCTCATCAACATTTTGCACCGCACGAGTGTGAAGCCCGATTAGCGAATTATAAATCTTGAAGGTTGAAGCAGGATAAAAACGAGTATTTGCTCTTTTTTTATTATAGCCTTGCATTGCATTTGTTTGGGCATTATACAAAACAAATGTTCCAGTAAGATTATGCTTTTCAAATAGTGGAGAGAGCTCCTTGTTTTCGGTAAAACTTTGTGCAAACAGCTGCGTTCCAAAAAAAATCGACACGATAAAAACGTAAAAAAATTGCTTTGTTTTCATAAAAACCCCTTGAAAAATGTAATGAAAAGAAATCATACTAGAATATATTTTTCTATACAAGAGGCGAAAGGAAAATAGAATAAATTCATTTTTTATTGACAAAAAAAATACACCCTCCCCAATCAAAAAATCTTTTAAAAATAAAATTTTACTTTTGTAAAAACTCGTGGTATAATTTTATCCGACTTATAGAAAAAACAGGGATAAAAATGGAATATTTAGAATGTGATGCTCTTGTTATCGGTTCTGGTATAGCAGGTTTACTTGCAACACGCTTATTACATGATAAAGGTTGCCGCACAATAATGGCTTGCTCGTCAAGTTTTGGTAGCGGTGCAAGTTTTTTTCCACTAAAAGGCACTCTAGGCATACAAGTTACAGGGGACGCCCAAAACAATGCCCTTTTTAAAGAAGATTTTTTACGCGTTGCCAACGGTAATATCGACAGACAAAAAATGCAAACTTATATTGAAGAATCAAACGGCCATCAGGAATTACTTCGCCTAATTGGCTTTGATCCTTTGTTGCGTGAAGATAAACGGCCAGCCTGTTTTGCAAATTATTCGCGACCAATTTATTTAATTAAAGACTGGAATCACGCCCGTAAAACAGCAAAGCAGATTTTTGAATCCCTTGCAATTCCTGTCTTGGAGGAAACACGAGCGATCAAGCTTTTTAAAGAAGGCAATGCAATTTGTGGTGCATTGCTCAAAAAAAAAGATTCCTACTGTCATATTTCTGCAAAAGTCGTTGTTCTTGCAACGGGTGGAATTGCAGGACTTTTTGAACACTCTCTCTACCCCAGCGACGTTGACGGCAGTGCATGGTTCCTTGCAGCAGACGCAGGAGCCTCCCTGATTAATAGCGAGTTTATCCAGTTTATACCTGCATTTATGAGCCCCAAATACAATGTGCTTTTTGGCGAGCACACCATAAAATACCTAAAAAATGTCTATAACCATGAGGGAACGGATATTTTTAGCGATCTAACAAAAAATCAAAAGGAAAAATTGTTCTTTGAGCGATCCTCTTATGCTCCCTTTTCGGTTGATTACAAAAGTTGTCTTTTTGATATTCGAATGTTTCAAGCAGGCTCTCAGGGCGTTCGACTAGAATACTCCCCTGAACTCTATAATGACACAGAAGCCTTTTATCAAATCTATCTTAACTGGCTTACAAAGGAACAGGGAATCAATCTTGTCAATGATAATCCCGTCATTGCACCGTTTGCACATTCATCAAATGGCGGAATTGAAATTACTCATAATGCACAGACAAGCGTTGACGGACTCTATACAGTAGGGGAAGCCTCATGCGGAGTTGAAGGAGCAAATCGCATGGGTGGAAATTCTGTAGGTGGGATTGTTGTTTTTACGCCTCGTATGGCAGAGCATGCTTACTCATATATTTCAGGCAAATCAAATTCAAAAAACCCGAATCAGGCACAGGACTTTATAAACGACCTAAAAAAGAACGAAAAAAAAGATTCTATTACGCCGCACCAAGTGCTAGAAAGAGTTGCACATCTTTTGCAAAAATATGCGTGCATTATTCGCACAAAAGAAGGACTGCAAACTCTTATTGATCAAATACATCAACTGGAAAAATCATTTGCAATTTTTCCTCATCATGATACGCAACAAGGATTTAAAGCTTTACATGCCTTGTACTCCGCTCAACTTATGGTAACCGCAATGCTCAATCGCAATCAGAGTGTTGGTGCCCATTATAGAGAGGATTATAATAAAATTTTTACTATACAGTCTTAAAAGGAGGAATGTATGAATTGGCACTTAATAAACTGGGTGGTTATTATCGTTTATTTTATTGGAATGGCTCTTGTTGGCTTGTATTTTTCCAAGCGACAAAAAAGCTCTGCAGATTATTTTACTGCGAAAGGGCGAGTTCCAACAATTGTGGCAGCATGCAGTATTTATGCAACAATGCTCTCGTCATTGTCATATATTGCAATTCCTGCAACTATCTATCAAACAAACTGGCTTAATGGGCTTGCTCCCATTGGCATTATTGGGCTTGCAATTACCGTTGCATATCTTTTTGTTCCCTTCATCAGAAGGCTCAATTTAACAACAACGTATGAGTACCTTGAAGCTCGCTTTAGCCGAAAGTTGCGCCTTGTAGGGTCAGTTGTTTTTATTTTATTCCACATTATTCGTATTGCCGTTGTCATATATTTGCCAACGCTTGCATTAATGGCAGCTCTTCCCGGCATTAACCCAAATATAATTGTCCTTACAACAGCAATTTTTTGCGTGCTGTACACCAGTGCAGGCGGAATTGAAGGCGTTGTATGGAGCGATTTTATCCAAACGATTGTTTTATTGCTTGGGGCAATCCTCGTTATTTTCTTTGGATTTGGATCTGTCCCCGAAGGACAAAATGCCTTTGCCATTCTGCAAAACGATGGAAAAATCCTACCCGAGGGAGCATTAAATCTTGATTTTACCACAACAACTTTGTGGGTGGTTCTTATTGGCGGCTATATGAACTCAATGTACAACTACATTGGCTCACAAGATGTTGTACAACGATACACAACCGTAAAAAACTTAAAAGAGGCTCAAAAAAGCCTTCTTATGAATGCACCGCTTCTTATGATGAGCGTTATTATTTTTATTGGCATGGGTTCGGCAATTTATCTTTTTTATAAATTTAATGGGCCTGCTCCTACCTTAGAGCGATCAGATGCAATCCTTCCCTTTATGGTTATCAATTCTATGCCGCCACTAGTATCGGGCTTAGTAATTGCAGGGCTTTTGGCTGCCTCTCAATCCAGTGTCTCATCATCACTTAACTCAAGTGCCACGTGTATCGTAACGGATTTGATCAGCCCCTACAAAAAAGATCTTGCTGACCAAACAAAACTCAAACTAAGCAGGTGGATTAGCGTAATCGTCGGCTCTTTAGGAACATTTTTTGCCGTTCTCTTTTTAAATCGAGGACAAAGCGATATGTTCTTCTATGTTCAAGTAATAACAGCAACCTTAGGCGGCCCAATTGTCAGCGTTTTCCTTACAGGAATTCTACTAAAAAGAGCGGGCGTTCTTTGTGCATGGATTGGATTTGGTGTATCAACAGCACTTTCAGTATTTCTCACCAATCCTGGAAAGCTTTTGAATATCATCTTCAAAGCATATACAGCCCCAACACTGTATGCTTTTTCACTGCCGATTATTATTATTGGAGGCGGACTTTTTGCAGCCTTTATTACAAGCCTTATTAAACCGCTTGAAAACAATGAGTCAATAATCTCGCTTACGATTGCAGGACTAAAAGACACATCAGATATAGCATAAACAATTGCAAAAATGGCTCTTACGAGTAAAATCTTAACTCAAAAGAGCCATTTGCACGTACTTATTTTACAAAGGATTTTTATGTTAAAGCTAGGAATTATTGCAGCAGGATCAATTGTCCAAGATTTTATGAACGACTTGCATTTTGTAAAAGACATTAAAGTCGTCGCCCTATATTCACGCACATTTGAAAAATCTCAGCAAACCTGTCAAAAATTTGATATTCCTATTTGCTGCCGCACGCTTGAAGAAATTTTTGAATACTGCGAGGCCGTCTATATTGCATCTCCGAACAGCGTTCATTTTGAGCAAATAAAACTCTCTTTGGAAAAAGGAAAACACGTTCTTTGCGAAAAACCAATTTGTTTAAATCAGGCTGACTACCTTCAATTGAGAGACTTGGCGACAAAAAAGAATCTTGTTCTAATGGAAGCCCAGCGAATGACAACCATGAAATCTTTTTTAGCTGTGAAAGCCTTAATTGACAACGGAGACTTAGGCGAAGTCATTCTTTTTGAAGCATCAACAGGCATTGCAGGACAGAGACTTGACCGAAGAACCAAAGCTCTCGGAGGCGGTGCCTTAATGGATTTAGGTGTGTATCCGCTTTTCGCCTTTACTTTTTTATTCGGAAAGCCTGAATCAGTCAATGCTTTTGGACACTTCTATACAACAGGCGTTGATGATTATACAAGCGTTCAGGTAAAAAAAGGCAGTACAATTGGCCATTTAAGCTCATCATTTTCAGTCAACACGCGAGGAGGACTATATATTGCAGGAACAAAGGCTTCCGTTTTTATTCCCAACGTTTTTAGTAGCAGCCAAGAGTTTACAGTGAGAGAATACAATAAAGAAGAAAAAACCGTGCAGTGTCCCCAAGACGGACTGGGACTAGCAGCTATGACAAGTCAATTTTATGAATACACACAAAACAAGAACGCATAAATATGACAAGCACACTGTTGGAACTTACTGACACTATTAGAAAGCAAATTGGACTGGAATATTAAATAAAAAACTTGCAAAATGGCAAGAAGCGTGGTACTATTATCAGACAAAACTTTAAAAAAGGATACTTCATGTTAGACAAAATAAAAGGTAAGCTCATTGTTTCATGCCAAGCCCTTGAGGATGAGCCACTCCATAGCTCCTTTATCATGGGACGAATGGCACGAGCAGCAAAAGAAGGTGGAGCCTGTGCTATACGTGCACAAGGGGTTGAGGACATTATTGAAATAAAAAAAATTACAGGCCTGCCTGTTGTCGGAATAATCAAAAAAGTATACAGCGACTCGCCTATTCACATAACTGCCTCAAAAAAAGAGGTAGAAGCCTTGCTAACAACACAATGTGAAATGATTGCAATTGATGCAACACAACGCAATCGTCCGAATGGAGAAACGCTCAAGGATTTAATACAACTTATTCACTCCCACAGCATTCTGGTTATGGCAGATATTTCAACCTATGAAGAAGCCATTGAGGCAGAAAAACTGGGCGTTGACTGCGTTTCAACAACGCTTTCTGGCTACACGCCCTACTCCCCGCAATCAGATGAGCCCGATTTAAATCTAATCAAACGCCTCTCTCAGGACTTAAAAATTCCTGTCATTGGAGAAGGTCGACTTAACACGCCAGAAGACTTAAAACATGCCTTTGAAAACGGAGCATATTCGTGCGTTGTAGGAGGAGCAATAACACGCCCGCAACAAATCACCAAACGATTTGTAAACGCCATTAGCTAAACCAACTGATCTTTCGTTGATTGATCATCAAACTATTTTTTGCGTTATGATTATTTTATTGATACAAAACGCAATCATTGAAAGCACCAACCGCTTTCTACTTTAAGGAGAACACCATGAAAGGAATTTATTCAGCACTGCTAACGTCATTTGACAAAGACGGCAAAATCAATGAAAAGGGATTGCGCCAAATAGTGCGTCATAATATTGACAAGTGTAAAGTTGATGGACTGTACGTTGGAGGAAGCACGGGAGAGAACTTCATGCTTTCAATTGAAGAAAAAAAGAAAATCTTCTCAATTGCAAAGGATGAAGCAAAAGATGATGTAAAACTCATTGCTCAAGTCGGATCCCTTAATATACACGAGGCGGTGGAGCTTGCAAAATACACAACTGACCTTGGCTATGGAGCCTTATCTGCGGTAACTCCCTTTTACTACAAATTTGATTTTGAAGAAATAAAAGATTACTACAACACGATCATCAAAGATGTTGATAACAAAATGATTGTCTATTCCATCCCTTTTTTGACGGGTGTCAACATGAGCTTAGAGCAATTTGCCGAGCTTTTTAGTAACGATAAAATAATCGGTGTAAAATTTACTGCAGCCGATTTATACTTGCTCGAACGAATACGAAAAGCATTCCCCAATAAATTAATCTACTCAGGCTTTGATGAAATGCTTTTATCCGCAAGTGTTTTGGGAATAGACGGTGCCATTGGTTCAACCTTTAATGTAAACGGTAAGCGATCAAAAGAAATTTTCGAGCTTGCACAAAGCGGAAAAGTTGACGAAGCTCTAAAAATCCAACATACAACCAATGATTTTATTAGCGATGTTCTGGCAAACGGTATTTATCAAACATTAAAATTGCTCCTTGCAGAACAAGGCGTTGACGCAGGATATTGCAAAAAACCAATGAAAGAAGCTACCACAAAAATGAAAGAAACGGCAAAAGCAATTTATAAAAAATATTTTTAATTCTGCAAGGGCACGTGAAAAATCATTTGCTCTACCATTGATCAAAGGAGAAATCATGATATTCGCAAACATAAACGATGTACAAAGATATAGCTACCTAGAAAAAAAGCTTTTGCAATGCCTTGCCTATGCAAAAGAAAACAATCTGCAAAAAATGCACGAAGGCAAGCACCAAATTGATGGCGATGAAATCTTTGTCAATATATCAGCGTACACAACCGTAACAAAAGAAGAAAGATTTTGGGAATCTCATCGCAAATACATCGATATACACCTCATGATTACAGGCTGTGAAAAAATTGCGTTAAATCACCGAGACAATCTTGCGCAAAAAGAATACGATGAGCAAAAAGATTATCTTGCCCTCGAGGGAGAGGATACGTCGGTTGTAACGCTCCAAGAAGGGGATTTTTTAATTTGCTACCCAGAAGACGCCCATATAACCGCTATTAAGGTTGATAAAGGCATCCCTATAAAAAAAGCAATCTTCAAAGTACGAATTTAGAGGATTATTGTGAGTGACTATATTTGTATCGACATTGGGGGAACAGCGATAAAGCACGCTGTCATTTGTGCCGAGGGGCGGATTATAACTCAAGGTGAAACAGAGACTCAAGCCCACAAAGGCGGAAGAGCAATACTGGCAAAGGCAAAAGACATCACCGCAAAATATCTTGAGGTGCATAAAATACAAGGCATTTGCGTCTCAACGGCAGGAATGGTAGATCCTAAAAAGGGAACGATCATTCACTCATCATCCCTAATTCCAGAATATGCAGGCGTTCAAATTAAGGCAGAAATGGAAAGTCAGTTTGGCATTCTCTGCGAGGTCGAAAACGACGTAAATTGTGCAGGGCTTGGCGAATATTGGAAAGGAATGGCAAAAGACGCTCACTCCTGTGTCTGTCTTACTATTGGAACAGGCATTGGCGGGTGCATAATTATCGAGGGAAAGCTTTTAAACGGATTTAGTAACAGTGCAGGCGAAATTGGGTATATGCTCATTGAAGGGGAAGAGTTTCAAAACAAGGCGGCGACAAGCAAACTGGTAGAAAAAGTTGCCCGCAAAAAAAATATCCCCAGCAACGAACTTAATGGAAAAATCATCTTTGACCAAGCAAAGCAAGGAGATACAATTTGCATAAAGGCAATTGACGAGCTTGTCGAAACACTTTGCACAGGAATATCATATATTGCATACGCCATAAATCCCGAAGTTGTTGTTCTTGGTGGCGGAATCATGAAAGAAAAAATCTACCTTGAAGAAAAAATACAAAAATCCCTTAAAGCAAAACTCATACCACGAGTCTATGAAAGTCTTCGCGTTGAGTTTGCCCAAAATCAAAACAATGCGGGAATGATGGGAGCTCTTTACAACTTCCACGCAAAACATCAGCCAGAAAAAAAATGCTAACGGCGATTTCGCTCTTTTTCATACTCTTCCCAGTTTTTGCGGCTGGCTTTAAATTCGATTAAAATCGGGATTTTGTTATAGCCTAAATCTTCACGAATGCGATTTTTCAAAAAAGTCATGTAGGTTTGCGGAATAACTTCAGGACGAGTTGCAAATATCAAAAAGCTTACAGGTTTTACGCCACTTTGTACCGCATAGCGAACTTTGAACCGCCCATGTCGACTTGCAGGCGGGGGATAATTGGTCACCCAATCTTTTAAACCTAAGTTCAAAGCAGAGGTGTCGACCTTTCTTGTCAATTGCTCATATAATTCAATTGCTTCATTTAAAAGTGATTTTATGCCCTTTCCCTCAAGTGCCGAAAGTACCAAAATCGGTGCATAACTCATCTGGCCAAACATAATATTCATGTTTTCTGCAGCCTTACGAAAAGTCCGTTTCTCCTGATCCTGCGTATCCCACTTATTCAGCACAAAAATCACCCCAAGCCCACGTTCGTATGCAAGCGAAACAATTTTTTTATCCTGCTCGGCAAGCCCTTCTTGTGCATCAATCAAATGAAAAACAATATCAGCCTTGTCTAACGCACGAATCGCCCGATTAACCGAGTAATACTCCACGTTTTCTTTTACGCGAGCCTTACGCCGAATGCCAGCAGTGTCCAAAATATGGAATTTTCTTTCCTTATAAGTAAAATCGCTTTCAACCACATCACGTGTGGTGCCAGCATAATCACTGACAATTGAAGCATTGCTGTGCGTAAGCCGATTTGCAAGCGTTGACTTCCCTGTATTTGGCTTTCCAACAATCGCAACACGGATTACCTCTTCTTCCTGCCCTTCAACAACTTGTGAAAAATCAAGTTTTTCTATTATCGTTTCATACAACTCAGGAATATTATCGCCATGCTCAGCACTAATACACAAAAGCTCGTTAAAACCATATTGATAAAAATTTTGTGCCTCGCCAGAAAGCCGTCCGCCCTCTGTTTTATTAACGGCTGCAAAAAGTTTTTTCCAGTACGGACGCAAAAGCCCAATAAATTCCTCGTCCTCGCCCGTAACATTCCCTGCATCAAGCAATAAAAGGATTAAATCGGCCTC
>JBOFSR010000135.1:0-6632 GCA_051651645.1 Treponemataceae bacterium
AAGCAAATCGAGAAAAAATAATATTCACTTCAGCTTGATACAAATTCCACGTGTTAATCATGGTGTTCATATTTTGATTCGGTGTTTTAATTTGCAAACTTTCTAAACGCTCATTCCAAAATACGCGTAAGTCAGAAAAAGCCTTATCAACTGTCGCAAAATCGCTATATTTTTGACGAATTTTTTTTGCAACGGCTTTATCACCAACGCCAAGCATAATAACCACGCGAATTTCTTCGCCTGCTTTGAGCGTAATTCCTTTTTGCAAGGCACCACAGTGATTATTACCAAGTTCGCTACTGCCAGAGAGTTTTCCATTTTCAACACCGATCGGATTCGACTCTGTGCGATAATCGCCAATAAAACTGTCTCGCAAGCAATCATAGCTATCAGGCATAAAGCTCGATGTCATATAATGATACATCATTGGATTATAAAAATTATCAACCTCAATAATGCCGTCTTCGTAAGAAGAGCCAGAACAATATAAACTCATTTGAAAGTTTTGATTGTCAATTTCAATCATATTAAAAGAAAACTCACAATAAGAAAAAAGGCTTAACGTTCGCTCTTTGTCAGAATTATTTTTTAAAGTAATATCCCACAATTCACATTCGTCGCCTCGAGGGATAAAAAGAGTTTGCGTTGCTTTTATGCCTTCATAGTCGCATTCAAAAGTTGAATACGAAAGCCCATGACGACAAATATATTTTGCACGATTTAAAGGTTTTGCAACAGGCTGCCACGAAACTGACCAATAATCCTTTGACTGCTCATCACGCACATATAAATAATGGCCAGGCCGATCAAGAGGAATTGCATTTGCCCGAAAACGCGTAATACGATGCGTCTCTGGAGACTCATGAAACATATAGCCACCAGCATTTTGCGAAATTACCGCACCAGTAGATTCTGTTCCCAAATAATTCGTCCATGAAACAGGAATTGCCACATTGTCAATCACATATTCCCGCTTCTCATCATCAAAATAGCCATATTTCATTCTTATTTCTCCTCTATTTTTAGAAACATTCATTCTAAAAATGACAATTTTCTTACATTATATACAAAATAATCGGCTTACTTTATCATGTTTTTAAAAGAGATTAAAGTATTTTTGACAAAAAAAAAGAAACTTAGAGAAAATACCTTAACAAGCTTGACTTTCAAAAAACAAAATATTACTATATTAGAATATCGTAATATAGTAATTCAATTTTAAAGGATTTTTATGGACAAAAAAAACAATCTTTCAGAACAAGATTTTGAAAAACTGGAACAAATTTACAAATTATTTGGAAGCATTCCGCGCTTAAAAATTTTATTACGCCTCAATGATGGGGAATGCGATGCAGGCGAGCTTTCACTCGTTGCAGGGCTTTCTCAGTCGGCAACAAGCCATCAATTAAAAGATTTGCGACAAGGAAAAATCATAAAAGCAAAAAAAAAGGGTTTGCACATGGAATATAGCCTTGATGATCATCATATTTTTGAAATCATCAAGAGTGGAATTAATCACGTAAAAGGAGAAAACTGCTATGAGTAAAAAAAGTTGTCACTGCTGTACAAGCACTAACAGCCAAATCGACGAAAAAAAATCCCCCAGTGATCAAGCAAGTACAAAAAAAGAGGCCATTCGATTAGCCCTTTCTTTAGCTTTAATGATTGCAGGTTTAATTTTTGAAGATAATTTTTCAAAAATAATTGTTTTTATTTATTTTTTTGGTGTTTTTTTGCTTGCAGGGCATGAAGTAGTCTTAAATGCAATCAAAAATTGTTTCAAAGGCAAGATTTTTGATGAGAATTTTTTAATGACCATCGCCTCAATCGGAGCATTCAGTATTGGCGAGATGGAAGAAGCAGTTGCGGTTATGATTTTTTATGGCTTTGGCGAGCTTTTGCAAGAAATTGCGGTAAAACGAAGCAAAAAAAATATTACCAAGCTTATGGATATTCGACCAGATTTTGCAAACCTTAAAATGGCTGAGGGAATTAAAGTTGTAAGCCCCTCAGAAATAAAAATTGGCGATATTATTTTAATCAAACCGGGAGAAAAAGTTCCGCTCGACGGCATTATTATAAAAGGAGAAAGTTTTATTGATGTGCGTGCTTTGACAGGCGAATCAATTCCCAAAAAGGTGCGAGTTGGCGATGATTTGCTTTCAGGATCGATTAATAGTCAAGGCGTATTAGAAATACAGGTTACAAAAAATTTTTCACAGTCAACTGTTTCTAAAATTCTTGAGCTTGTAGAAAACGCTCAGAATAAAAAAGCTGAAAGCGAAAAATTTATTACTAAATTTGCCCGAGTCTATACACCGATTGTCGTTATTTTTGCCTTGGCAACGGCAACGCTTCCACCGCTATTTGGTTTTGGCAGCTTTTCACAATGGCTTTACAAAGCCCTCACCTTTTTAATAATTTCATGCCCTTGTGCTTTGGTAGTTTCAATCCCTGTTAGCTTTTTTGGCGGAATTGGAGCAGCGGCTCGAAAAGGCATTCTGATAAAGGGAGGCAATTTTCTTGAAGCAATCAATAATCTAAACACGATTGTTTTTGATAAAACAGGAACGCTCACAAAGGGAACATTTGAGGTTTTCCAAATTCTTCCAGAAAAATCATACTCAACAGAAAAACTCCTTGAACTTGCCGCAATTGCAGAGCAGCACTCAACGCATCCTATTGCACTGTCCATTATGCAGGCATACAAAAACTCTGCTAACAGTTCAGCAAACACTTCGTTAATAGAGAATGCTGAAATTACGGAGGAAGCAGGATTTGGAATCATTGCAAAAACAGCTCAAGGAACAATCCTGTGTGGAAATAAAAAATTACTTGAAAAAAATAAAATTCACGCGGATAACATAGCGAATGGCACTCAATCAAGTAAAACGACTGTGTATATTGCGTTAAATCAAACATTTATTGGAAGCATCCTTATTGCAGATGAACTAAAGCCTTCTACAAAACAAGGAATTGCCGAGTTAAAACAAAAAAAGATTGAACGCCTCGTCATGCTCACTGGAGACAATCAAAAAATTGCAAAAGAAATTGCGAACGAGGTTGGCATCGATGAGTTTTATGCCGAGCTTTTACCACAAGACAAGGTTGCAACGTTTGAGCAGATTTTACAAGAAAATCAAAAACACAAAAATGCTCTTTCGGGCTTTGTTGGAGACGGCATAAATGACGCACCAGTACTAATGCGTGCCGATGTTGGTTTTGCAATGGGCAGTTTGGGAAGCGATGCTGCAATTGAGGCTGCCGATGTGGTAATTATGAATGATGATATTAAAAGCATTGGCATGGCAATTAAAATTGCAAAAAAGACGCGAACGATTGTGACACAAAATATAGTTTTTTCTTTGGGAACAAAGGTTTTAATTATGGCAAGTGCGATTTTTTTTGCTACACCGATTTGGCTTGCAATCTTTGCTGACGTTGGCGTCTCGTTTTTGGCAGTAGTAAACGCAGTACGCACGTTAAACGTTAAAGAATAAAATAATATTGTGCAAGTGATTGCAGCGATATACTTTTTATCAAGGTTTTTAGAAACCTTGATAAAAAGATTCAAGCGAAAAGCACGGTTTTGCATTGAAAATGCAAAATGCACCCAAACAGAAATAATTCCCCTTCACATCCTTTTTTCACGCCCGATTTTTGAGAATAAAATAAAAAACTTTGTAGAAAAGTTGATCCGCGGACTCTACAAATGGATTTTGTACTTTTTAGTTAAAAAACAAGGGCGATACGTAAGCTTAGCTTGACGTAAGCCTTCATTGCCTAAGTCCTGCTCACGGTTGATAAATAGAACGTTTTTAGCAAGCTGATTTGCACACGCATAATTTACATACTGATACACGCCTTTGTAGTCATCTATTCCTTTTTCAAAGTGCACGCAAAAAACCGTACCATCAAGCAAGTATTCCCCAAGGCTCCAACCACATGGAGCACCATCAGCATAGATAACCCAACCTGAAAAATCAAATTCTTTCATGTTTTGTAAGGCTTTTTGTGCAACCTCGTAATCAGTAACTTCATTTTTATGCTTTTCATTCCAACGCTCTAAAATAAATAGAGCATCTTCAATACTCGCCTCATCAAGCATTTTTACCTCAAGAGAATACAGTGAGGTAAATGCATTTACAAGATTTTTTTTCTTATGAAACTTTTTTCCAGAAAGCAACGCTAAATCATTTTTGTTATAAACATAATCAAAATTATCTCTATCCTCTTCAACAGTAAGTCCCCATTGTACAAAAAGATTTTCAAACTCACTTAGCAAAGACTCCCCAATTTTCAAGCATTCGCCATATTTATTAAGCAATTCAAAAAAAATCTCTTTTGGGGGCAATCCATTTATGCAAATAAAGGCACTTTTTTCCTCAAAAGAACGCGAGAGAATGTATATAGTATCAGTCGTTTTTGATATTCGATAATCGTATTTATCTTGATGCAAAATTAAACTGGGAAAAGTCAATTCAGACATGCCATCTTTTAACGAGCTAAAAACTGGGACAAGCTCTTCTTTCATTTCAGTAGAAAACGGAGCAAAAACTGGATACAAAGGAATATTTGACATACTAATAAGTCTACTAAAGTTTACAAAAAATGTCAAATAAGTAGGTAAGTCGTATTTTTACAAGCATTCAATTTTCCAACAGCGATGAATCTTTTTATTTCGAAAATCCTGCGGAATTGTTGCCAAAGTTATATCTTTAATTTTATACAAGGAAGCGTTTTCAATAAGGCTTTCATCAAAATGTAATTTTTGGGCATTTGTTGAAAAAAATAAAACTCCTTGAGGCTTCAAGCGTTGCAAGCAACTATTCACTAAAATACTCCAGTCACGCTTTATATCCAAAACTGACGGTGTTTTTTTTGAATTAGAGAAAGTTGGCGGATCTAAAATAATCAAATCATACGTAAGTGAGTTTTTAGTTGCAAGAAATTTAAAAATATCCTCTTCAATAAACTTGTATTTTAACTCGCCTTTTTCTCTGTGAAGCGGATTAATTCCATTGAGGGTAAAATTCTCTTTTGCCCAAGCCAAATATTTTTTTGATAAGTCAACAGAAGTAACACTTTTTGCATTTCCTTTTGCCGCATACACAGAAAAAGATGCGGTGTAGCAAAAAAGATTCAAAACAGTTTTATTTTCTGCCTGATTTTGCACTTCTTGGCGTAAAGATCGCATATCTAAAAAAAGGCCCGTGTCTAAATAATCTGACAAATTAAGTTTAAAAAATATATTATTTTCGCAAACAACAATTTCAAAAGCTTTTTGATTAAATTTTGTATACTGATTTGTGCCCGTCTGCTTTTTTCGTGTTTTTATAAAAAAATTACGTTTATCAATTAAAAGGGTTTTACTCGCACTTTCAATCATACAAGAAAGCCACTGCAATTCCTCTTGATCTTCTTTTTCATACGGGCGCTCGTACAACGTTAAATGCACATAGCGAGTATTCGTTTTTGCCTCACAAAAAATTTCAACCAGCAAAGGAATTTCTGGAATATCGTTATCATACAAACGAAAGCAAGTCACGTTTTCACGCTTTGCCCATTTTGATAAATGTTTATGCCATTTTTGCAAACGATTAGCAAAATCAATGCTCTGTTGCTGTGTTTTATTACAATCACTCATGTGCTAATTTTTTGAACACTTGTATTTTGCATAACGCATAGCAAAGCATAGCCAGAAAGCAAATCTTCTTGCTGTACAACAACATCGGATGGAACTTTAAGTTTCACATTCGTAAAATTCCAAATAGCTTTTATCCCGCTAGCCACCACAACATCAGCCATATTTTGTGCAACACTTGCAGGAACGGTCAATACGGCAAGGGTAATATTTTTATTCACGGCAAAACGCTCTATATCACAAAGCGAATAAATTTGTATGCCACGGATAGTCTGATTGATTTTTTTTTCATCGCTATCGAAGGCTGCAACAAAATGAAGACCATGCTCTCGAAACTCCTTGTGGCCGCTTAAAGCCATGCCCAAATTACCAGCTCCCACTAAAATAGCATTTTTTTGTGCATTCCAATCTAAAAATTCCTCAATAGCATGAATAAGATCTGATGTTTGATAGCCGCGTTTTGGTTTTCCCGTTACACCCGTTAATGCTAAATCCTTTCGCACTTGAATTGGCTCAAGATGCAATTCATTTGCAATAATAGTGCCTGAAACAAAATCACACCCCTCACTTTGCATTTTTTTTACAATATTTAAATATGAAGGAAGTCGCCTGACTGTTGGACTTGCAATAACTTTGTGCTTTAACATGATGGTATAATACTGTAAATCGTTGTTTTTGTAAAGCATACCAGCAAAGGCCGAGCAGAAAACACTTAGCTAAGCAAAACATCGAGCATCATCATAACAAGAAAGCCTGCCATGACGCTCAATGTTCCTGCATGGGAATGCTCTCCGAGCTGTGCCTCGGGAATTAATTCTTCGACAACCACATAAATCATTGCACCTGCAGCAAATGCAAGCACCCATGGAATAAGAAAGGCGATATGACCTGCAAGAATTACCGTAAAGATTCCAAATATTGGCTCCACAATGCCAGACATTCCGCCTAAGAAAAATGCCTTTTTTTTGCTAAATCCCTCCTTTAAAAG
>JBOFSR010000136.1:0-5229 GCA_051651645.1 Treponemataceae bacterium
ATTACTACTGAAATAACCAAAATGAATATTTTAGTTGGAACGGCAAAAACAGTAACAAGTGCAAGCAAAAAGGCTGTCACTAAAATTACAATCAAGCCTAAAAGACTAATTAATTTTTTCATACCTCACCTCCCTTCCAGTTTCATGGATAAACTAAGGCTAGTATAAAATAAAAAAGTCTGTATTCACTGCTAACATAAATTAAAAAGCTTTCACAAATATTCAACAAACGAGTTTCAGTATGTGCAACTCAATTACAAAATAAATCCCAATATATCCCGTCAAATCCCACAAAATCCCGCCTTTTCTCCGTTATTCTTAAATCTATTCTCTTGCTTTATCAGCAAATAGCCCTTTTTACAATACAACGCAAACTACAGTAGTTGATAAAAATATTTGTTTATGATACCGTACTAAGGATTTTTTAATAAAGAAGGAAAACTATGATAAATAACTTTATTAACTCACGGACGACACAGGGACTTTTTTGCAAACTATATGGCTCTTGCCCACAAGAACTTCAACTACAGACGGATCGGTATCTTAACCTAGCACGTGAGTTTGAAAAGCATTACTCATACAAAGGGGATCTACGCTTTTTTAGCTCACCAGGGCGAAGTGAAATTGGTGGAAATCACACCGATCATAACTTGGGTAGAGTTCTTGCCGCAAGCATTCAGCTTGACTGCATTGGAGCCGTCGCACAAACAAATGACAACATTATCAATATTTATGACATAACGTATAACGAAAATTATTGCATTGATATAACCAAAACCGATCGCATTGCAGGAGAAACTGGATCTATCGCCTTGGTTCGTGGACTTATTCACGGCTTTAAAAATGCAGGATTTTGCGTTGGAGGTTTCAAAGGAGCATTCACCAGTAATGTTATTGCAGCAGCTGGAGTTAGTTCTTCTGCCGCCTTTGAAATGATGATTTGCATAATTTTGAGTACCTTATACAATGACAGCAAAATTAGCATGGAAAACTTCGCTCACATTGGGCAATTTGCCGAGCATAATTATTGGGATAAAGCCTGCGGATTAATGGATCAAATGGCATGTGCTGTAGGCGGAATGATTAGCATTGATTTTGAAAATCCTAAAAATCCGCTTGTGCAAAAAATTGATTTTGACTTTAGCAAAGAAAACTATGATGTGATTATCGTTAATACAGGCAAAAGTCATGCTGATTTATCAGCTCAATACTCTGCAATTCCCCATGAAATGAAATCTGTTGCAAAGGCGTTAGGCAAAGAGCAACTACGCGGCACAACATTTGATGATATTACGCAAAACCTTAGTATGCTACGAGAAAAATGCGGAGACAGAGCCGTCATGCGAGCCTTCCATTTTATAGAAGAAAATGAGCGAGCTGATTTACAAGCAAAAGCTTTGAGTAATAATAACTTTGCACAATTTTTACACCTTATTACCCTTTCAGGGAACTCATCATGGAAGTGGTTGCAAAATGTGTACTTGAATGAAACACCAAAAGAGCAATCAATTTCTGTTTGCCTTGCTTTAAGCGAGATTTTTATCCGAAACCATGCACAAAATGAGATGCGACAAGGAGCATGCCGAATCCATGGAGGAGGTTTTGCAGGCGTTATCCAAGTCTTTATGCCAAAAGAACAAACACAAGATTATATTACATTTATGAACAATGCACTTGGCATAAAACAAGGAGAAAAATCCCCCATTTATAAAATGAGCATTCGTCCATTAGGTGTACTTGAGGTAAAATAAATGATTGCAGTACAAAGATTTCAAGTTGATGTAAAGCGTGCCTTAAAAAAAGAATGGGCAAAAGAAAATTCTCAGGCAAGAGAGAGAGCAAAGGCCGTAGCAGAAGTTTTTTGCTTTTATCTCAGAAATATGCACGTAATCGCACAGTCTTTGGTTGATTATTGGATGAGCGAATACATAGAAGGCAGCTCCAATCCTGAAGGTCAACCAACAGAACAAAGTATTGTGTGGCTTGAAAATATGATTTATCTTTTTACCGAGCAAATTGATCAAACTAACATCAATATTTTAGATACCTTTAGCACAAAGGACTGGCAAGAAGTGCACTCACTTATCAATGCCGAGGCAGAGACACTACCAATACAGACAATCACCTTTATTATGAGCATTATTGTTGAGCGAAAAATGCTGTAATGTGCGAAGTTTAAAATCGTCACTAAAAGCTGACTAAATTTGACAACCACAGCAAATTAATTCATTTACAAAGCATAAATTTGATCCGTATTTAATCGCTTTTTTTTGTCATTCCGTCTACAGTGAAATTAAAAACATCATATAAATCAGAATAATTTTCATACTGATGAGTTGCAAGGCGAAAAATTGCACACTCAATAATACCGTAAAGCAAATTATTCGTGATTTTCACGTTTGTTTTTTCAAAAACGCCTGATGTAATTCCTTCAATTATAACGGTTGACAAAAGATGTCGCAGGCGAACCAAGCGACGGCGAACCTTGCTTGAAATATTTTTGCCACTCCTGCTTAACTGCAATAAATACGTTAAAATTACGGCAAGCAGTTTTTGATTTTTTTGGCACACATCTAAAATATAACAAAGCATTTTTTTCAATCGCTCATTTGCTGCTAAATTTTCCTGCAGAATAATTTTACTCAACTCATTTTCAATATCTTGCGTAAATTGCTTAATGCTCCAGCGAAAAAGCTCATGCTTATTGCTAAAATAAATGTATAACGTTGTACGCGTAATATTGCATCGTGTTGCAATTTTTTGAAACGTTACCGCCTCATAGCCTTCTTCAACAAACAAATCTAATGCAGTATTGAGAATTTCATACTTTCGTTTTTCATGTGCAACAATAATCGCCAAAACAATTTCCTCGCCTTATAACTTGCTATACTGATAAAACCGTGTCTCCAAATTGCCACTTTTAATTTTACTTGTTTTATCAGCCTTTTTAGCAAAAAGATTTTCAAAATCAACGTTGGTAGTAATAAGCCCAAGTTTCCAATTTACAAAACTTTCTTTTAAGCAACCCATTTGCCGATACAAATCCTCAGTTTCATTTTTTGAACTTAATCGCTCGCCATACGGAGGATTTGTCAGCAATAAGCCTTCATCATACGGAGCAACAAGATCTTCAAAGTCCAGCTGTTCAAAATCGGGACGCTGAATACGTAAATCACTGCCAATAAGTTGCAAAGCCTTTCCTGCCATAGCACACGCGTACTCAGCATTCTGCTTTGCACAGGCAATAGCCTTGGAGCTAATATCCGTTCCTGTAATACGAACAACACAATCAGGGCGAATAAGAGCAGCCTGCTCACATCGTTCTTGCTGGAATTTTTTATCATCAAAAAAAACAAGATTTTCAAACGCAAACTTTCGTCCCAAACCAGGAGCAATATTATACGCATATAAAATCGCCTCAATCGCGATTGTTCCAGAACCACAAAAAGGATCGTGCAAAGGGAGTTTTCGCCGCCAGCACATCATTTGTAAAAGACTTGCCGCCGTTGTCTCACGAAGCGGAGCCTCAACACTTGAAACACGGTAGCCTCGTTTATGTAAAGGTTGCCCCGATAAGTCAAGTAAAATCATAACTTTATCATTTTCTATATAAATGCGAATAGTTACTTCATTGCCACTTTCTGGCAGAGTATTCATTTTCCATTTTTCACCAAGTTTTGCATAAATTGCCTTGTGAGCCATTTTTTGAACGGTATGTTCTGATTTTAACACGCTTTTTTGCGTCCGCACTTTATCAATTACAACACGAACATTCTTGTAAAAATAATCTTGCCAGCTAATTTCTTTAATTTGAGAAAAAAGCTCATCAAAGTCAATTGCATCAAACTGTTTGACCAGTAAATACACACGATCAGCAGTACGCAAACAAATATTAGCCTTGTAAAGGGAATGCTCACTTGCCTCAAAAACCACTCTGCCAGGATAATTATGAAGAAATTTAAACCCAAGCTGCTTAATTTCATTACCAAGAATTTTTTCTGCACCAATTGCACACAAAGCTAAATATTGAACCATAGTTTTATACTATCATATTATAACAGAACAATCAAGGTGACAAAAAATTAATAAATGTCCTATTTAATTTTTTTACACCGCATATATTTTAACTCATTTTAGATACGATAGAGTCAAAAAAATCTTGTTGAAATCACATAAAATTAATTATACGGCATTGGTTAAATACGGTTTTTGTGATAAAATAGTATTTAGAAAAATTTATGAACAAATCCTTTTTTCAAAATAAAATATACATTTTCTTTTTCCTCTTTTTGTATGCAAGTATTTCTTTGTATGGAGTTACTATTACTTGGACAGGATTATCTGACAGTAATTGGGAAACACCGAGTAATTGGAATCCTGCAGGACCTCCAAGCACCAATGATGATGTACTGATAAAATCGTCTACCCCTAACAGCCTCATTATTGATGGACCTATTACAATAAACAGTATAACGATTGAAGAAAATGCAACCCTTGAGGTAAACGGACATAATATAACGGCAACAGCTATAACCAATAATGGAACAATAAAATTAACGGGCAATGAGACAATTACAGGAACAAAAACAAATGGAGAGGACTCAACAGTTGAGTATCGCAATCTTGTATATGTTTTTAACGATTCATGGGGAACAAGTTATGAAAATCTTATTTTTAGTGACACTGCAAGTATAGATTCACCAGATTCTTTGATTGTTTCAAAAATGACAACTATTGCGACAACGCAAACAATTAAACTAACAGGAGCTAATACCTTTACAGGAGGAGTAACAATTACAGGTGGGGATGAAATTCAACTCAATAGTGCAAGTAATTTTACGCTAGCAGCTAATGCAACATGTAAAACTCTTACCATCGACTCGCCTGTTAGCATAAAAGGAAATATCACAACAGAAGAAGCTCAAATCTTTAAAGGAGAGCTTACGGTCACCGAAAATGCTGTCCTTAAAGGCTCATCGATCACCTTTGAAGGCAATGTTTCAGCACCCAGCAGAAGCCTAACAATTGATGGTAGTATTGCAAGCACAAATACAATCAGCACCAAAGATATTGTCTTCAAAAATACAGGTAGCTCAACTATTACAGGAGCAATAACCACTGATAACTTTACACACGAAGGAACGGAAACATTAACTATTGAGAGTGCAACAATCAGTGAAAATTTAACATCATCAGGCAATCTAACATCAACAGGAACCGTTTCTTTTA
>JBOFSR010000137.1:0-27768 GCA_051651645.1 Treponemataceae bacterium
GCAGCGTTTGGAAAGGGCGGCGACATGAGTGCTATGCCAACACATGAGGTAAAAAAAGCTCAGCTTGCGGAAAATCAAATGCTTGCCATAGATCTTGCTTTTGAGGCTGGATTTGGAGCGACAAAAAGTGATGTGCGTCGCCTCATTCAGCAAAATGGTTTGACTATTATCTCTAAAAATGCTGAAATTCCTATCAGTGATGTAAAGCAAATTATCTCAATTGAAGACTTTACCGATAAGGAGCTTGTCTTGCGTGCTGGTAAAAAAAAGTTTTCTCGCATAGTGCTTACGTAAAAAAATCAGGTTGACCGAGTATTAAAATTCACCATATAATAGAAAAGAATTGATTACAATCGATTGGTTTGTATCGTGATAAGCTTTCCATTCTTGCATCCTCTTTATAAAAACTAAAAAAATAGAATAATTATTTCTCTTGCGAAAAATAGAAAACTTGGGTATTATTATAAGTAAACTATTTTCAAAAATAAATTGTTACTTTTTATGTTCAAAAGGAGAGAAAAATCTATGACACAAGATGAGCAAAAAATCATAGAAAATGAAATTCGTGAAATTCGTTGTGCCACTATCGACACAATTGGGCATTTGGGCGTTGGTCATATTGGTGGTGCTTTGTCAATTTGCGATTTACTGGGTGTTTTGTATTATAAGCACATGAGCGTGAAGCCGTCTGATCCAAAATGGGCGGATCGTGATAGGCTGGTTTTATCAAAAGGACATGCAGGGCCTGCCTTGTATGCAACGCTTGCACAAAAATCTTTTTTTCCAAAAGAGTGGCTCCATACCTTGAATGAGGGTGGCACAAAGCTCCCAAGTCATTGCGATCGCACAAAAACTCCCGGTATTGATATGACAACAGGAAGTTTAGGGCAGGGGCTTTCTGCAGCATGTGGAATTGCATTGGCTAATAAAATGGATAGCAAGAAAAACTTTGTTTTTGCAATTATTGGCGATGGAGAGTCTCAAGAGGGACAAAACTGGGAAGCTGCTATGTTCGCTTCACATCAAAAACTGAGTCATCTTATTGCCTTTACAGATTATAACAAGCTTCAAATTGATGGCTATATCGATGATATTTGCTCACTTGGCGATATTGAAGCAAAATGGAATGCTTTTGGCTGGTTTGTGCAACGTGTTGATGGGCATAATGTTCAAGCTCTTTCTCAAGCAATTGATGAAGCAAAAAAGAATGCTCAAAAAAATGAAAAACCATCAATGATTATTATGGACACCATTAAAGGGAAGGGCGGAAACTTTTGTGAGGCGGATCCAAACAATCATAATATGACTTTTAGTAAAGAAGTCGCTCAAAAAGCAATCGAAGCATTAAAGGCAGGTAATTAATATGGCAAAAGAAATGCGAGCGGTGTACACAGAAACGCTCATTGAAGAAGCACAAAAAAATAAAAATATTATTGTCATGGAAGCCGACTTAATGAAGGCAACGGGGACGACGGCATTTCAAAAGGCGTGCCCAAATCAAACGGTAAATGTTGGTGTTGCAGAGGCTAATCTTGTTGGCGTTGCAGCGGGACTTTCTGTTGAGGGGAAAATTCCCTTTGCCGCAACTTTTGGCTGTTTTGCCAGTCGGCGTGCCTTTGATCAGTTTTTTTTAAGTGCAAACTATGCAAAACTTAATGTAAAGCTTGTGGGAACGGATCCCGGTATTTCGGCTGCCTTCAACGGTGGAACTCATATGCCCTTTGAAGATATTGCCTTGATGAAGACAATTCCTCACCTTACCATTGTAGAACCATCTGATCCTATATCACTTAAAGCGATTATTCAATTGGTTGCAAAACATGAGGGTTGCGTTTACATGCGCCTGCACCGTAAAGGAATAGAGGACGTCTACAAAGAAGGGGAGCGTTTTGAACTTGGCAAAGCAAAAGTTTTGCGAGAAGGAAGCGATATTACGATTGCAGCACTTGGGCCAATTTTAGTTTGCGAGGCATTAAAAGCTGCCGATGAGCTTGCAAAAGAGGGAATAAAGGCGACGGTAATTGATGTAATTACGATTAAGCCGTTTGATAAGCAAACTATTTTTGACTCAGCAAAGAAAACAGGAAAACTGATTACAGCGGAAAATCACCAACTTTCTGGCGGTTTTGGCTCTGCCGTTGCTGAAGAAATTGCAGAATGCAATTATGGCTTTGCATTTAAAAGAATTGGCGTAAAAGATCAGTTTGGCGAAGTTGGAACGCAAGCGTATCTGCAAGAAAAATTTGGCATGAGTGCAAAGCATATTATTGCCTTAGCAAAAAGCATGTAAATCTTTACGACTTAAAAAGCTCTATAACTGGAGCTTTTTTTGTTTTCTGCCGAAAATTATATTATGAATATAGAAGTTTTAAATGTTTTTTTACTCGTCATAAAAGATTTTCGCATAATTGCAGGATTAATCATCGTTGTGTTATACCTCTCGTTTTTCTTTTATGTTTTTAATTTTAGCCAAAAAGCAAGCACCCCAAAGGGAAAAAAAGCGATAGTTGTTCCTCCTTCTGCTCCAGAAGAAGCTGAAGAGCAGTAAAAAATCTTTTTTATAAGCTAAAAAAATGCAAGAAAGGGAATAAATAGAGACTTATCACAGGGATTGTTGATAATTGCTCGGCAATAAATATTCTTAAAAAAATATTTAATAAAATATAATATGCACAAAAAGAGCCTAATATAATAAGGCAATCTTTTTTTATAAATTGAATATAATCATCAATAATATTTTCTAGTTCTGGAATTTTCTCAAATGATGGAAAGATGTTTTTTGTAACATTTAAGGCTTTTTCAACTGGTGTAAGCCATGGTTGTTCTGCTCGAAAGTATTCAGCTAAGCCTTTTCGTAGGCTTCTATTTTTGATAATTTTTAGCACAGGTTTGTAGCTTTTCTTAATTGTTATAACAAGACGGTAAACTCCCCATATAAAGGAACTTAAAAATAACAATAATGCACTATAGTAAAAAATAAAAAAAGGAAGAGCTGTAATTTTTTTTCCTAAAAAAAGAAGTAAAAATCCGCAAAGGATAATAATTAAATTTATGCCCGTTATTTTTGCTGCCTCATAAAAACCCTGCCAAATTTGTTTTCGAAAATCTTTCCGATGTTCTTTGGTAATACAGCTAATCGTTTTGCTAATTGCTTCTCCTGCAACATCTGCTATTAATTTGAGTGTGACAAGCTTTGAAAAAATGATTGCCAAAACTGTTGCATCATCAATTAATCCTACACCAGGAATTATATCGGGAATTATGTCAAATGGCAAAATCATGTATAAAAATCCACCAATAATAATGACTTTAATGTGATTTGGTGTTTCACTTGAACAAAAAGCGTCCCAAATTTTAAGCACTTTGTCCCAAATTTTTGCTAAAGCTCCCTTATTCATTAACGGAAACTGTTTTTTTATTTTTTCTATGTCATTTTTTTTAGCCTTTTTTCCTAAATCTTGAACCTTATTAAATATTTTATCTAAAATCTCTTTATTCATATAAAAATCCTTTAATATCTTGAGTTAGATTAATTATAATACACCTTTTTTTAAGATTGTATTAGTAAAAAGAGAGAAAAAGTAATTTTTTTGATGATTTTAATTGGATGAGATCTGCAAAAATATCTATTTTAAGATTGTAATTTCTACACGACGATTTTTTGCCATCCCTTCAACGCTTTTATTGTCGGCGATTGGTTTTTCAGCTCCAAATCCTTTAACGATTATGGCATTTTTCTTTCGTACATTTTGCTCAACAAGATAGTTTGCAACACTTTGGGCTCGTAAGGTTGAAAGCTCCATTCGTGCAGCGGGCGTTCCTGCTAAAGCCGTATGCCCTGAAACTAATAAATCATTTGAGTAGTTTTTCAAAACGTCAGCAATTTTTTTTATTTTTTCTTTTTCATTAGCCATTAAATTGGATGAATTTGATTGAAATTGGACATTTTCTAGTCGAATAACCAAACCATCACCATTTACCGTAACAGAAATATTGTCTAAGGCTAGTTGATTGATTTGATTTTTAACATCTTTTTCATTTTCTAAGCTGAGTGTTTTAACATCATTCGAAACGGTAGTTGGTTTTGTCTTTGGCTTAGCACTTGGAATATGTTTTTTCTTGTTTAGCACAATTGCTTTTGAGGATCCAACAAAATCATGCTCAAATCTGTCCAATGTTGTTATTCGTACAACAAAAATTTCATCATAGGAATCAAAAAGTCCTGTTTCTGTGTTCCAAAAAAGGGTAGTGTCCACTGTTCCTGTAACTTTTTTTGGGTAATCTGCAGGGAGCTTTTTTTGCTTACTTTTAACTTTACCATTAATCGTTGTTTTGGCAGAAATTTCATGCAGCTTTTTACCATTGATGATAGCAACTCCTACATATTTATATATTGTTTTTGTTGTTACAAGACATGGTTTTTCTAATCCAAACGCTCTAAAATCATAGGATTCAAAGCCTGAAGCACTCCAAGATTCCCCAATTTTAATATTTTTTTTTGGAAAAATCGGATTATTCCTTACAACAGGATTAAAATATTTTTTATCAATAGAGTGGTTGCCAAATGAATCTTTTGTAAATCGAACCTTCTCGGTAGCTTCAGCTTTTTTTATGCCTTCATTGTTTTTAGGCAAAATTTCCTTTGAAACTCTAAATTCAACAGAATGATCAGCCCCATTTTCATATACTGAAAGAACTTCGGTGATTACTTCTGTGTTTATATTTGCTTTGTATTGAAACTCTCCTTCAATGTAAGCTTTTTCTTCAGTTTGAATATTTATAAAATAGTTTTCACCGTGATTATATAAAAAACTAAATTCTTCGGCAAAGCTTGAAAAAAGAACAAAAAAGAATACAATAAATAGTTTATTTTTCATCACACACCTGTAAAGATAAAGATTTGTTTATATATCGGTAAAAATAAATCCATTCTTTAGATGTATCTATAAAATAAAAATCATTTTAATTAATTAAAATAGTCTTGTATAAAATTAAAATCTTTATTAGAATTGAAGGACTTTTTGTGCAAATTCTTTTTTGCAAATTTATTATAGAGAGGTAGGCGAAAGATGGATCTTTCCAAAATGAGAAATATCGGTATTAGTGCACATATTGACTCCGGTAAAACAACGTTATCAGAACGTATTCTTTTTTATTGTAACAAAATTCATGCAATTCATGAAGTTCGAGGAAAAGATGGTGTAGGGGCGGTGATGGATAATATGGATTTGGAGCGTGAGCGCGGTATTACTATTCAATCAGCTTCTACTCAGGTACAGTGGAAAGATTATACGATTAATGTTATTGACACACCAGGTCACGTAGATTTTACTATTGAAGTTGAGCGATCGTTGCGTGTTTTGGATGGAGCAATCCTTGTTCTTTGTTCAGTTGGTGGTGTTCAATCACAATCAATAACGGTTGATCGTCAGCTTAAACGCTACCACGTTCCTCGTATCGCGTTTATTAATAAATGCGATAGAACAGGGGCAAATCCTTTAAAAGTTAGAATGCAATTAAGAGAAAAACTTGGCCTTAATGCGTATATGATGCAACTACCTATTGGACTAGAAGATAAGCTTGAAGGTGTTGTTGATTTAGTCACCATGAAAGCTGTTTATTTTGAAGGCGAGAGCGGAACTGAAATGCGAATTGCAGAAATTCCTCAACACTTAGTTGCGGATGCAGAAAAGTATCGAGAAGAAATGCTTGAAGCGGCTGCAAACTTTAGTGATGAATTAATGGAAGCTTTGCTTGAGGGCGGAGATATTTCTGAAGATTTGATTAATGAAGCTGTTCGAAAAGGTACACTCGCTGAAGAGTTTGTTCCTGTTTTCTTAGGTTCTGCTTACAAGAATAAGGGAATTCAAACACTTTTAGAAGCTGTTACAAAATTTCTTCCTGATCCAACGGAAGTTAAAAATATCGCACTTGACTTGGATAAAAATGAAGAGCCTGTTGAGCTTTCTTGCGATGAGAAAAAGCCTTGTGTTGCACTCGGTTTTAAATTGGAAGATGGACAATATGGCCAGCTTACGTATGTTCGTGTGTATCAAGGTTGCCTAAAAAAAGGTGAGGAATTATATAACACGAGAGCTCGCAAAAAGTTCAAAGTTGGACGACTTGTCCGTATGAATTCCGCTACGATGGAAGATATTAACGAAGGTGTTCCCGGTGATATTGTTGCTCTTTTTGGTGTTGAATGTGCCTCAGGAGATACATTTTGTAGCAGTAGTTTAAACTACGCAATGACATCAATGTTTGTCCCCGATCCTGTTATCTCACTTGCTATTACGCCAAAAGACAAAAAATCTGGCGATCAAATGGGCAAGGCTTTAAATCGATTTACAAAAGAAGATCCAACATTCCGCTCTTATGTTGACCCTGAATCAAACCAAACAATTATTCAAGGAATGGGAGAGCTTCATTTAGATGTTTATATTGAGCGAATGAAGCGTGAATATAAATGCGAAGTTGAAGCAGGAATGCCTCAAGTTGCCTACCGTGAATCAATTACACAACAAGCTGATTTTAACTATACGCATAAAAAGCAATCGGGTGGTTCTGGACAATTTGGCCGTGTTGCAGGATTTATGGAGCCAATCACTGATAAAGATTATGAATTTGTTGACGCAATCAAAGGGGGATCAATTCCTAATGAATTTATCCCCTCTTGTGATAAGGGATTTAAGTCCGCAATGCACAAAGGTGCCTTAATTGGATTTCCAATTGTGGGCGTTAAGTGTACTATAAATGATGGTTTATCACATGCCGTTGACTCTTCCGATATTGCCTTCCAATTAGCAGCTCTTGGTGCTTTTAGAGAAGCCTATCATAAGGCGAAACCTGTAATTTTGGAACCTATCATGAAAGTAACGATTGAAGGTCCAACAGAATTTCAAGGAAATATTTTTGCCGTCATTAATCAACGACGAGGAATAATAGTATCTTCTTCTGAAGATGGAAACTTTTCACAAGTTGACTCAGAAGTGCCTTTAAGTGAAATGTTTGGATTTTCAACAGTGCTTCGCTCTCTTACACAGGGAAAAGCTGAGTACTCAATGGAATTCTTAAAATATGGAAAAGTTCCGAATAGTATTTCTGATACACTTATAAAAGAGTATGAAGAAAAACGACGAGAACAACAAAAATAACGCTAATAAAAAAACCTAAGTTTTACTTAGGTTTTTTTATTTTAAATCTTGTGAGCTGTTAAATAAGTTTTAAACAAAAACTTAAATTCCGTATTCGCCTTCCCAAACTATTTTACGATATTTTTCTGGATCCGTGTCTCCCTCAGTGCTAAAAAGAAGGATTTTTGAGTTTTCATCTAGCTGCAAAGCTTTTTTCAAGTCCGCATAATTTGGGTTTTGCAAAATATCATATACTAAACCTAATGTAACAGCCCCTGATTCGCCAGAAATAACGCGATTATCATTATTTAAAGGATTTCCTAAAATTCTCATTCCTTGGGCTGCAATATAATCAGGAGCGGAGACAAAAAATCGCGTGTAGTTTTTTAAAACTTCCCAGCCGATGGGGTTTCCTTCGCCACAGGCAAGCCCTGCCATAATTGTGGGCATATCGCCACCAACAGCACGAAGGTCGCCATCATTTGCTACAGCAGATTTATACAAACAATCAGCAAGATTTGATTCAACGACTGTTGTAATCGGGCATTTATCCTTAAATTCAGAAGCGAAAAAACCTTGAATTGCTCCTGCAAGAGAGCCAACTCCCGCCTGCACAAAAATATGCGTTGGTCTGTCTGCTCCTAACGATTTTAGCTGATCTAAAGCTTCCAATGCCATTGTTCCGTAGCCTTGCATAATCCATGTAGGAATCTTTTCATATCCTTGCCATGCAGTATCTTGTATTACAACGCCTTTTGTCTTGCTATCTTGGGATACCTGTGCATTTTTTGCAGCTAAGCGAACTGCGTCATCGTAATTCATATCCGTGATTGATGCATCGGATCCTTCTTTTAAGATATTTTCTAGTCGCGTTTTTGATGAACCTTTGGGCATGTAGACAACAGATTTTTGCTTCAAGCGGTTTGCTGTCCACGCAACACCTCTGCCGTGATTGCCATCAGTTGCCGTGTAAAAAGTGATATCTCCCAACTGTTTTTTTATTTCTGGGGAAATCAGTTTTTCGTACGGGAGTTCGCTAATATCTTTTTCAAGCTGTTCAGCAAGATATTTTGCCATTGCAAAAGAGCCGCCAAGCACTTTGAATGCGTTTAAGCCAAAACGGTATGATTCATCTTTCACGTAGATTCCTGCAACACCCAATTTTTTACTCAAATTTTCTAAGCTAGCAAGCGGAGTTTTTTCATACTGGGGAAAACTTGCATGAAAATTCTTTGCTTTTTCAATTTCTCCTCGACTCAAAAAATGCAAGTCAACAGTTTTTTTTGCAATTGTGTTTTCTTTCCAGTTGATTTTTTCTCTGATCATGGATTTTCTCCTTTCTTTTTATAATTTTTCTTATAATTGCTCAGTCTTTTGGTTTAATAATTGCAGAAATACAAAAAAATACAAGTGCTGAAACTATAATTCCTGGAATAATTGGATCAACACCAAATAAATTAATTGATTTATTATATTGAAAAAATAATGTTACAACGCTTCCTCCAATTAGTGATGCCATACTTGCAACAGGACTTAATTTTTTTTGCGTGTAGTGTGCAAAAAGATACGGGACAAAAACTCCTGCTGCTCGTAGGCTAAAAGAAAACATTAAAATACTAATAATATTTTTTGCCACAAATGCAATGAACATAGCAAAAAGTCCGACCGCCACAATAGTTATTCTGCTCAAAATGAGTAATTCCTTATCTTGAGCCTTTGTATTAATGAATTTTTTGTAAATATCATTTGTTACAATTGTTGAAACTGCAAGCATATCCGAATCTGCTGATGACATTGTAGCTGAAATTAAGGCTGAGAACAATAAGCCAACAATAATGGGGGGCATAGTATAGTGAGCTAAAATGGGTAAAATGTAGCGGGTGCCACGGCTTGTTAAAACCTCCGAAGTGATAAGACCATCTTTTACAATTGATGAGGCAATGACTCCCAGTAGGGCAGGGAGGCAGGCGTATAGAATGCAAATAATTCCGCTGGAGAGTGAGCCATACATGAGGGCTTTTTCATTTTTTGCTGATAAAAATCGTTGCGATATTTCAGGCCCTACGGCATAGGAGGCAATATACATAATGGTAAGTGAAATAATTGTGGGTATTCCAACTCCTTGTGTTAGAGACATTTGTTCGGGTGTCAAATTTGAAATAACATGTGTTACTCCTCCTGCGTATTTTAGAGCAAAGGGAATAGCGATGAGTGAACCAAAAAAAATTAAGATTCCTTGAATAAAATCTGTAATTGCAACGCCCCATAATCCGCCCATGCAGGAATAAATTGTAACGACAATTGTTACAATAATAACAGACATGGTATAATCCCAGCCTGTCATAACGGTCAAAATCGTTGCAGATGCCATAATTTGAGCTGCGGTAATGCCAATCATGGGGAGCCCCATAATAATTGCTGTAACAAGTGAGTTTGCTTTTCCGTATCGTTTTTCAAAATACTCAGAGACGGTTGTTACCATTGTTGCACGAAACCTTGGCGTAATAAAGGCTAATACAATAAAGGCTATTGCCGCTGTTATGACATACCAAATGGCAGAAAATCCCCATTTACCAAAGGCTTGTTCGGTAATTCCTAGTGAGGTGCCACCGCCAATATTTGTAGCAGCCAAGGTTGCCGCTAAAATTACAGGCCCTAAATTTCTTCCTGCAAGAGCAAAATCGGTACTTGATGAAACTTTTTTGCTTGCAAAAATTCCAATGATAATCATGGTAATTAAATAAATAATTACGATTGTAATAATTAATGGATTTGACATGACATTCTCCTTTCTGCGGATATTTTATTGCACTTAAGGCATTAGAAAAAATTATCACATGAAAAAATAGATTTGTCAAATTTTTTTACTCAATTAGAAAAAAAATAGTTTTAATTACATTTTTAAATATTTTTTACAGATTTATTTTACTTTAAGAATTGTAATCGAGGGGGTTTTATTTGCCATATGCACAGATTGGCCATGTGCAAGTTTTACAGCGATGACAAAAACCGCCATCACTGAGTGATAAGATATCTTGTTGACTGATAGGAATATTGGCAAGAAGGCGGGGGAGTAATACGTCAAAGACCGTAATGTTATCATACATTGCACACCCAGGTAAGCCAAGAATAGGAATATTATTTAGATATGAAAGTAACATCATAACTCCTGGCATAATTGGCATGCCGTAGCTAATAATCTTTGATCCGCTTGCTTTAATTGCTCCAGGTGTTTTATCATCAGGGTCAACGCTCATTCCTCCTGTGCAAATAACTATTTCACAACCATTTGCAATCACCGCATGAATTGACTGAGTGATAAAGTTCTCGTCATCACCTGTAAAAATTTTTTCTGTAACGCTCACGCCATAGAAGGCAAGCTTATTTTCAATTACGGGAGCAAAAGTGTCTTTTATTAATCCTGTTTTGACCTCATTTCCTGTTATCAAAAGTGCCGCTTTTTTCAGTTTATACGGTTTAATAGAAAGAATAGGATTTTCCTCATTTGCAATGCTAAGCACCGCATTCATTTTTTGTTGTGCTATTGTAAGGGGAATAATTTTCATTCCTGCAACCTTTGTTCCCGTGGAAACATTCATAAAGTTGCTGATTGTAGCAATCGCAATATTGCCGATAGAATTAAGTTTGTAGAGCCTTTGTTTGTCAACTACAAAAACACCATTGATTTGTGCACTCAGCTCAATCTTTCCTTCTTTTGTGTCACTTGATGCTAGATTTTTTCCCATACAGGCTTGTCGCAAAATTTGGGCAGCCTCATCCTCGTGTAAAAAATCTTTTTGAGCTTCCCACACATAAAGATTTTCCTTTCCCAAAGATAAAAGCACTGGGATATCTTCTTGTGTAACAATATGGCCTTTTTTGAAACGAACATTTTTTGTAACACCTGTGATTATTTGAGTAATATCATGAGCTAAAATATGTCCAATAGCATCTTTTGTTTTGATTTCTTTCATTATAAAATCTAATTATTCAAATAAAATTCTAGCATTCAAAAATACCTAAACATTCAATATGCGTTGTTTGAGGGTAGTAGTCAAGTAGATAAAGTTTTTTGAGTGAGTAGCCACTTGCAATAAGTTTCGCACTATCACGCGCAAAAGTTACAGGATCGCATGAAAGATAGCGAATTTCTTTTGGTTTAGTATCACATAAAAAATCTGTAAGTTCTTTATCAAGACCTTGTCGTGGTGGATCAACAACAACCAAATCAAATGTATTTTGTGCAGCTTTTTGCTTTTTCCAATCCTTGGCATCAATAGCGTAACTTCGATAATTTTTGCCAACAAGATTTTTTGAGGCAAAAAGGAGTGCTTTTTGATTATGCTCAACAAGATAAATTGCTTCAAAAAAATCTGCAAGAAAAACAGAAAAAGTACCCACCCCGCAATATAAATCTAAAACTCTTTTCCCTTTTTTTACATCTTTTTGCATTAATGGGATTGTTTTTTTGAGCATTTCCACATTTGATTGAAAAAATCCTCGCACATCAAAATGAAGAACTTTATCTAAAATTTCAGCTGAGCAAAGGTGTTTTTCATCACTTGGACTATGTGCTTGTTTTTCAAATAAACTTTGCATAACAACACGCCCATCAAAACCAAAAATATGTGTTCGCTGATTTTTTGGTACAATTGAGTTTTCCTGTTGTGCCTTAAAAAAGGAGCGAAGTTCTTTACATGCAATGGGACAATCACTTAAAGGCACTCTCTTAAAAGAAGAGCGAGACTTTAATCCATTTCCATGAAGCTGAAAACGATTGCGATACTCCCATTCTTGCGACTCAACAAATTCAATTTCTGGTATATCAAAGATTTTTGCTCGTTCTAATATTTCATTAAAAATACTGAGTTTTAATTCTTTTTGATATTCATAGTTTGCAAACTGGAGATTGCATCCTCCACAAATCCCATAATGTACACACTTTGGATCAATTCTATACGCTGATGGTGTTATAATTGAAGTAATGCCTGCAATGCTATAATCTTTTTTTTCACTAATAATGTGAATATCAAGTGTCTCATTGGGTAGAGCATTTTGTACAAAAATCTTTTTTCCTTCAGTTTTTGCAAGACACAGACCACCAGAGACCATTTTAGTTGTTGTTATAATCATAATTTCCTAGTAATTTTTTTCGGCATAGCCAAGCCAGCCGCCATTTTCAACAAGAGCTTTTTCAAAACCATCAAGTCTAAAAAGATAGCTTTTTGAAAGAGACCCTGAAATTAATTTAAATTTTGCTGTTCCGTCATCGTTAAAGCTGATTACGGCTTCAGTATCTTTTGCTCCAAAGGTCGTAAACATATCGTTTATATCTTTTTTATTTATTTCAATGGCTAAAAGTCCGCAGTTAAACATATTTTGTCTAAAAATCCGTGCAAAGTTTGGGGCAATTACCGTATAAATACCATTTACTTCCAAAGCCCACGGAGCATGCTCTCGAGAGGAACCACAACCAAAGTTTTCACGCGTGATGATAACTTTCTTGTTTTCAAGATCTTCTTTTTGATTAAAGCCATCAATTTTTAAATCCTCAAGAAGATAGGGTTTTAACGCTTGCTTTGAAATTTCCGTTAAGTATTTTGCAGGAATTATTTCATCAGTGTTGATGTCGCTTCGATCTAAAAATAAAACCTCTCCGCCAAATTCTTTCATGTTTAACCTCTCTTTTAGAAAATGCTGATTTTAATTTGTATATAAATAACTATTTGTAATTTTTCCTGCAATTGCTGTAGCTGCTGCTGTTGCAGGACTCATCAAATGCACCATTGCTCCTGCACCCATTCGCCCATTGAAATTTCGATTTGTGGTTGATGCACAGACTTCACCCTTTGCCAAAACGCCATTACTCATCCCCAAGCATGCCCCGCATGTTGGATTAGTAATACAAAAACCAGCTTCCATAAAAATATCGATTAAGCCTTCTTTTAATGCTTGTTTGTAAATCTTTGGTGTTGCAGGAGATAAAATTCCTCGAACATTTTTGGCAATTTTTTTACCCTCGGCTAATGCTTTTTTTAATACCGTAGCTGCAACACGTAAATCTTCAATTCGTCCATTTGTACAAGAGCCAATATACACTTGATCAACAAAAATATCTTTCAAATCAGAGACTTTTTGCACTTGATCAGGTTTATAGCCAACTGTCGCCATTGGCTCCAAATCAGATAAATCATAAACATGAATTTTTTCGTATTCGGCATTTTCATCTGAAATCCATTTTTGAAAATCACTGAGAGCTTCTTCTTTAGTTTTGTAATCATTTTTAATAAAATCCCAAAGGTAATCAACGGTTGTGGCATCGGGCATACAAATACCAGAAGTACCGCCCGCCTCAATCGCCATATTGCACAGTGTCATACGGCTTTCCATACTCATTTGGTCAATAATTGTCCCCGAAAACTCCATTACACAATTTGTTGCCCCGTTCACACCAATTTTGCTAATTATGTGAAGAATGGCATCTTTTGCAAAAACTCCCTCTTTTAATTTTCCATTGAGAACAAATTTTATTGTTTTAGGTTCTTTGAAAGAGCAAACACCTTTTAAAATTCCAACCTCTAAATCTGTTGTGCCAACTCCTGCAGCAAAGGCGCCAAACGCTCCATGTGTGCAAGTATGACTATCTCCCATAATGACGGTAAATCCTGGACGCACAAAGCCTTTTTCTGGAAATATAGCATGGCAGACACCATTTTCACCTATATCAAAAAAGTCTTTTATGTCATGTTTTTTTGCCCAATCACGAAGGATTTTTCCTAGTTCTGCCGTTTTTGAATCTTTTGCAGGCGTTACATGGTCAATTACAGCTTTAATTTTAGTCGCATCAAAAACACGATCAAGATTTTTTTCTTGTAAATCAACAATTGCAAGGGGAGTTGTAATTTCATGGCAAAAGACGCGATCAAGACTTAAAACCCACGTATCGTTAAAAGGTTTATCAACCGTATGAGATTCAAAAATTTTTTGTGCAATCGTTTTTCCCATCAAAAATCCTTTATCAGAACAGAGTAGAAGTTATTTTATCACAGCACTCACGAAAAATCAAGCAAAAGAATAAACTTCAATCATTAGAAATTGTTGCACATTTACCCCTACAGGAGAAACAGTAAAAAAAATCACCATTTATGAGCGTAAGAAGATTTTTGAAAACATCAGTAGGTATTACTCATATCTAATTTGTTGCCATGCATCATTATACATTCGTATACTTTCACCCAAGTCATATTTAAGTTCACAATTATTTAACTCAGATGGTTGGTAGCGAGGAGTTGTCGTTCTAAAGGCTGATGCTTTTTCATTGACGGTTGCAGGAAAATAGAATCTATCTAAAAACTGAGCATATATTTCTGGGCGATGGATAAAATTAATAAACTCCATAGCAAGGTCATAGTTTTTTGAATTTTTTAGAACACAAAGTGAATCAATATACATAGGAGCACCTTCTTGTGGAATAAAAAAATCAATTGAATCCCACTGCTGTTGAGGCACTTCATCAAAGATAGCCTCAGGATATCCTTGCACTACCCAAAAATCACCTGAAGCAAAGGAGCGGGCAAAGCCTTCAGCGTCAAATTTTACTAAATTAGGTTTCCATTTTTCTTGAATTAATTGCTGAGCCTCTTTTAACTCGCTTTCGTTAGTTGTATTGATTGAGTAGCCCAAATGAGACAAGGCATCCCCAAAAACTTCACGCATATCATCCATCATGCTCATTCGTTTTGCTAAATCGGTTTGTGAAAAAATATTCCAGCTTTTATCGTAGCTTTCAACTTTTGATTTGTTTACAGCAATTCCCGCTGCTCCCCAAAAATAGGGAATGCTATATTGAAGGTTTGGATCGTACGTTGCTTTTTCAATAACCTGAGGATTTAAGTTTTCAATATTAGGTAGTTTACTGTGATCTAGCTCAGCAAGAAGACCTTCTTTAATCATTATAGAAACATAGTCTTGTGAAGGAACAACTACATCATATCCTGTTGCGCCACTTTTTAACTTGGTATACAAGGCTTCGTTACTGTCGTAGCTGTCGACTTTTACTGTAACGCTAAATTCGGCTTCAAATTGTTCAATAATCGAATCTGGCGTGTAATACGTCCAATTATATAAATACAAGGTATCATTTGAGTTTGAACAGCTTGCTAGTGTTAGTAAAACAGCAAGAATATAGGCACATTTTTTCATAGAAGGCTCCATAAAAATTGATTTTTTAGACTTTTTTGTTAAAAAGATTGTTATAAGAATAAAAAGATAAGCCCCTTGTGTCAAGAGTAGAGGTTGATTAACTGATTTTGTAAATAATTTGCTTTACAAAAATCAGTTTTTATCGAATATCTTCTATATCAACACCAAGTTCTCCCATGAGTGTTTTTACTTGCTCTAAGCTTAGCTTTGTAATTTTACATGCACAGCGCCGTTTACTCATATTATCACCTTCACCTGTAACAAGTGAGACAAAATTCCCTCCCAAGTCTGCAATCGTTTTTGTAATTTTTGCAAGTTGTCCAGGCTTTTCATCTAAAACAAAGGTTACTCGAACTCCTTCATGGCGAGCTCCAAATATATCAATGAAGGCATGGAAAACATCGCTTTCAGTGATGATTCCAACAAGCAGATCTTCTTTCATAACAGGAAGGCAGCCAACTTTTTCATCTGCCATTTTAATTGCAGCTTCTTCAACAACCTCCGTTTCCTCTATGGTGAAAACCTGCGTTTTCATTATTTTTTTTACCTTGAGTTTTGAAAGAAGGTAGCTAATTTCGTACATATCAAGTGTTGTAGCTACAGAAGGAGTTGCATTAACTAAGTCTTGCTTGGTAATAATGCCAATTAATTTATTAGTTTCATCAAGTACTGGCAGTTTTGATATTTGGTGCTTTGTCATCAAAGCCTTTGCATCATTAATAGACATTTCAGGATGTACAAAAATAGGATTTCTTGTCATAAATTTTGATACAATCATCGTTTTTCTCCTTATTTTTAGAAAAAATATTTTTCACTCATTCATTTTATAGAAATACAGTTTTAAGCATAAATTAAAATATCGTGTAACAATTATTTATGCTGATAAATCATCGAATAATATTTTACATCAACATTCTTTTTTTTGCAAGTGATTCTTTTTTGTTATAGTTTGAGGTGATTTAAAATTTGCACGAAAGCTTAAAATGATTGCTCTTTTTTCTTGGTTAAAATATATGAAGCTCCCAACACCGTGGCAGGAACGGCAAATAAAATCCCCATACTTCCAATAACAGCTTGCACAATCTCAGAGGCTATTTTCTCGGTATTAATTAAATATAAAAGGTTTTTATTATGGGCAGAAAAAAGCAAAACTGTTGCTAAAGAGCTACCAATGTAGGCTAAAATTAACGTATTTGTCATCGTGCCGATTGCGTCTTTTCCGATATTCATGCCAGATTTTACCAAACCCATAAAAGACTTTTTTTGCATGGTATCATAAATCTCTTGTAGGGCAGAGGAAATGGTCATAGCGACGTCCATAACAGCCCCCAGTGAACCAATAACAACGCCTCCCCACAAAATTGCACGTAAATCAATAGGATTTTCAGGGTTTAGCTCTTGAAGAACGATAAAGCTTGCATCAATAATTCCTGTAAAATCAAGAATAAACGACATGAACACTGCACATAATCCTGCCAAAATAACGCCAACAAGATTTCCAAAAATCGCTGCAAAAGTTTTACTGTTAAGTCCATTTATAATGATTAAACTTGAAAAAATGATAAAAAAGCTAACAATTATTGTCAAAAGATAAATATTGTAGCCTTTCAAAATGCCAGGAATATAAATCTGAAAAATTGTTAGCGTTGAAAAAATTAGTGAGAGATTTGTTGCAACTCCCTTTGCCTTTCCCAAAAAAATAACGCAGAGTAAAAAAATGCAAATCATCCAAAATAAAATTGTTTGTCGTGAATGCCCCGAATACCGCCATTCACCAGCACCCTCAAAATTATTAAACTGAACAAGAATTACCGAATCTCCTGCTTGCACTTCGCGTTGCTTAAATGGTACAAATGAATTAATTTCTTGGAGTCCCTCAATAATCTCATTTTTGAACTCACCATCTTTTATTTTTGCATAAAATGTAATTGTTTTTGTCTCCATCACCTCATCAGAGCTGGATGTATCAATATTTTCAATGCGTAAAATCTTTGCTGAGTAAAATTTATCATCTTGAATGAGCAAATTATTGGGATCGCAAATAAATGAACCAATCACCAAAAAAAGTACCGAAAAAATAATCGTCAACACATAGCCGATTGCATTTGTTGTAACTACAATTTCAATATTATTTGGCTTGCTCTCCATTGTGACCTCTTTTGTTGCAAAAATATTTTTATGATTTTATAGCCAATCGTACGCAAAAGCATAGAGTAGGCTAGTATTTATTTCTAATGTAAGAAGAATATCAAAATAACCTACCATATTTTTTTTAGATATACAAGAGTTGTGCGGGATTTTGAAAAATGTTAGATTACTTTTTTAAATCCATGCAAACTTCATAAGTTGATTTTGGAATATATGGTTTTATTTCATTATCTTTATTTAGAAATACAAAATGTAAAACATCACCACTTTGGAGTGTTAAATCACGTTTTTTTATTTCCATTTCTGAATTTAGTTTATAGTCAAAGTAATATTCCATATTATTAGAAAGACTTAATAAGTCGAAGTTATTATATTGGGAGATATGCATAATTTCCCAAAAAGGCATAGGATTTATATGTTGCCACAATGATTCTTCGTTAAATGGTACAGAAAAACCAACAGGGCTATTCATAAAATAATCTTTACTATTTTTTGATAAAATATTTGGAGTTGTTAAAACTAAAATACCATTTGTTTTTAATACTTTTTTGATTTTTCTAAATAATAACCAAGGATTTTCTATGTGTTCTATGACTTCTTGACATAAAACAAAATCAAATTTGTCTTTTTCAAATGGTAAATCATTGTAATCATTTAAATTATGAAATTTTAGATTTTGAGTGTCATTTTGAAAATCTATGTCAACTCCATATACATCAAAATTAGCTGATTCTAATATTTTTACTTGATTTAATAATCCACAACCAACGCTTAGTAATTTATTATTTTTAGGATTTTTTTTCAAATACTCAATCAAAAAATTCAAGCTATTTTCCGTAACCCCATACATAGCATTTACGCCAGTTAGGAAATTTATTTTTTCATTATTAATATCTATTGTATTGCTTTCATTTTTTATAAAAATTTCTTTTAAATTTTTGTTTTCATTTTTTAATATTAAATCATATTTATAATCAAGTCTATTTATACCAGCTAAAGAATCAAGTCGAGAAATAAGATTATTATATCTTCCGAGTAATTGTTTAATAATAGGTAGATTTTTAATTATTTTTTTTAATATCTTTTTTAAATTCATGTTCTTTCCTTTTTGTAATTTTTTTATTATAAACTTCAAGGCTTCTTTATTAAAAGCTGTATTCTTCGCATACTTAAAAAATAATAAGACAGTCATAAGATTGCAAACTTTGCTAGAAGGCTTAGCTCCTCCTGCTAATTGATAAATAACAGGATTTTTAAATGCTTCTTTAATGTCTTCCTTCGAAAATATATTCTTGTATATTCTGTAATAATTTTTTAGCTTGTGTGTGTATGGTTCATAGTTAAATAATGGGTTAATAGAATATTTTGGTTTTAGAATAAGGTATTTATTTTCAAGAGTTATATTTAATAGATCCATATCTGGCCAATAAAATTTCTTATTGTCTCTATCAAAAACCTCAATAGACCTTTCATAAATTTTATTATTAATATATTTTTCAGTATCTATCAATAAAAGACCTGAGTAGAAATATTTATGGTGTTTATTTAAATTTAAAGTTGAAAATGTTTTATTTCTTCCTCTGCAATAGGAGAAGCTACTGCTCCGACTTCATACTCTTCTAAATCAATTAAAAATAATTGATTTAAGCTTTCGTTAACGATGATATCGGTATCTAAGTATAATAGTTTGTCAAGTTTATAACCTAACTTCTTAAGAATTAAAGGTGCTTTAATTCTTAAGAAGCATAATTTACTTTCCCAGACACCGCTAGCAGTGTAAAAATTTAATTCTTTCTTTAAATCTATTTGAATAAAATTAATTTTAAAATTATGAATTTTTTTAAAATTTTCAATATTAATTTTTGTTTTTGTGGATAAATCAGGATGCATTATAAAAAACTCAAACTCATCATTTTTCTTTGCATTTTTTAATATTGATACAATAGCAATATTTAAGAAAATTGCATAATTTTCATCACAAGTAAATAGTATGTTAATCATTTTTTAGACTCCATATAATCTTTATATTCGTTAATTATCATTAATTCGCTTTTATATGAGCTGTTTTCATCAATAACAAAATTTGGAAATAATTTATTATTTTTTTTAGATAATTCATATTTTTCTTTATCTCTATAACCAACAATTTTTGCAGGATTTCCAGCCACAATCGCATATTTGGGTACACTTTTGCTAACAACACTTCCTGCCCCTATAATAGCTCCATCCTCAATTCTTACACCGCCTAGTATTATTGTTCTAGCTCCTATCCATACATTGTCCCCTATATGAATAGGCATAGATATAGCTTTGTTATCAAATGGAATGAAGTCACTATATTTAAAGTTGTGATTATTTGTCATAATTAAAACTTCATTTGCAATGGCGGTTCTACTTCCAATTTTTAAACCAGTTTCAGATATGTGAAATCTACAGTTATCTCCAATCCAACAAAATTCACCAAATTCTATATTTTCTAAACCATTCATTGTGCATGTTGGATGTATGTAATAAGTTTTTTTTACTGCATTAAAAATCATATTCGCTGTATTAATAAAAGTAAATTTATTCAAAGCTTCTTGTGGATTAAAATTTTGAGGATTGTAGAGAAATTCTATAATTATATTAGCTAAATTTTCTGGTTCTATGTAAGGATCAACTTCTATGCAATATTGTTTTATATTATTTGAGACAAAATTTTTACTCGTTAATATTTTCTTCCCAAAACAAATTAACTGACTAACGCAACCAGAAGATTCACCATGTGGTCTTGGTCTTAATTGTATTGATAAATCAACAGAACCCATTAAAGAATATAATATTTTGTCACTCGGAGAGTTATAGGATATTATATTCTCGTTTTTTATATTCCATTCTGTAAGGCAGCTGTCTACTCCATATCCCGCTAATAAAAGTTTTATTTTGTATCCTTTTTCTTTTAATATATCAATTGCTTTGATTATATCCTTTGTCGATTTTGAATTCTGAATCATACCAAAACTTCCAACTACAAACTCAGAGTTTTTTTTAAGATTTATTTTTTTACTTCTGTTTATGTTAAGTAAAGGTGTATCTATTACATTGATTTTAATATTTTTTAATTCAATATCCTCAAATTCTTTTAAAAATAGTTTTTTTGCATTCTCATTAAAAACTATAAATTGATTAATACCGGTTAATTTTAATATAATTTTTAAACCAAAAATATTTTGGTTGATTAAAAAGCAGTGATCAATTATATCATCATTTTTAATGAAAATATTCTTATAATATTCTTGTATTAGAGATTTTATATCTGTTTTTAAAAATAATGATATAAAATCTAAAATATAATTTTCTCCTAAATATAAAAATCTATTAGGGGTATTTTTTGTTTTTATTGCTTCAATTAAACTTGTTGTATGGTGTATTGAATTACCAATGACAAAAATTTTTCCAATATATTGTCGTTTTGACAATAAAAAATTATTTGAAATATACGGATATACGTTTTTTGTTTTATTTTTTGTATATTTCAAGGCTACGTTGTATGCATATAAGTTCTTAAAATTAGAAATAATATCAAAATCATTGTATAGTTCAGAAAAAATATTTAAAGCAAAAGGAGCCATGCCAGTTTTTTCAGGTGGAAGCACTGTATAAACAGCTATTTTTGAATTGCTGTTTTCACTTTTATTAAAAATAACTGAAGATTTTAGTTTTAATAAAAAGTTATTTATTATTTTTATTTTCTTAAAAGTATAGTGCTTTAGCTTTGAGAAAACGATTCTTAATTTCATTTTAATATCCATATTTATTTATTAATTCTTCTTCCATTTTTAAAATTTTATCTTTTTTTCTTCTTGCAACTTTTTCTGCTGGATTTCCTTTATAAATTCCCCAACCTTCAGGTGGGTTTTTGTAAAATACAGTAGATACTGTTGATGCTAAACCTTCTGGTATTGTAACACTTGGTAAAACTATATTATTGGTTCCAAGTATTACATGCTTTTCTATTTTCACAAAAGATCTATTAACTTTTCTATATTCAATTGGAACACAGGGGCCAATCATTGCATTTCCTAAGAAATCATCGGAACCAGTAATAATTCTGCAACCTGCGGCGATACCTGAGTAATCACCTATTTCAAATTCTCCACCGCCAGTTATTGTTGTTTGAGTTGCTATATGAACTCTTTTTCCAATTTTAATTGATTGAGATGCTATTATATGACAAAAATCATCAATTTGACAACCATCACCTAAGTAGATATTTTTTGTGTTAACTAGAATTGAATTTTTAAAAATTTTTACATCTTTTCCAATGTAAGCAAAACCAATTTTTTCTAATTCTTCTATTGTATACATACTATTTTCCATAAAACTTATTTATCTTATCGCAAATAAACTTAACATCCTCTTCTTTTAAGTCAGGGTAGCTAGGTAAATTCATGCCTCGTAAAGAAACATTTTCAGCAACTTTATGTTTTTCGTATTTTCCAGAGTATATAGGCATTGTGTGAATAGGGTAAAAAGTTGGTCTTGTTTCAATTTCATTTTCTTTTAAAAATGCTCTTAATTCGTCTCTAACTTTTGAATTTTCACATAATATAGAATTCATCCAGTAAGTGTGTTTTGTTTCGCCAACTTGTTTGTGATGTGTTATAGGGAGATCTTTTAAATTATCTTGATATAATTTTGCAATATTTGTTTTTTTTGCAATCAATGTTTCTATTTGCTCTAATTGAGCGCAACCTATTGCAGCTTGAATATTTGTCATTCTGTAATTAGTTCCCCAAGTATCATGCCAATATTCTCTGTATTTTGCAAGCCCTTGTCCTTTTATGTGCTTTCCTCTTTCAGCTAATGTTTCGTCATTAGTTAAAACCATTCCACCTTCGCCACAAGTTATAGTTTTGTTTCCAAAAAATGAAAAACAACTCATGTCACCAAAACTACCAACTTTTTTGCCTTTATATTCTGTTCCAATAGCTTCAGCACAATCTTCTATGACAAATAAGTTGTGTTTTTTTGCAATTTCCATTATTTTATCCATATCGCAAGCATGCCCATATAAATGAACAACCATTATAGCTTTTGTTTTAGGTGTGATTTTTCTTTCAATGTCTTCTGGATCCATTTGCCAAGTAGATTCTAAGCTATCAACAAAAACAGCTTTTGCATCTAGTTGAAGTATAGGATTAGCGGAAGCTATGTAAGTAAAAGCTGGAACTATTACTTCGTCGTCTTTTGAAATTCCTAAACACATTAAAGCAAGGTGTATTGCCAGTGTTCCATTACAAACTGCCATGCCATAGTTAACACCAATATATTTTGAAAATTTCTCTTCAAATTCATTAACAAACTTTCCTTTTGAGGAAATCCAAGAGCTATCTAGGCATTCATTAACATATTTTTTTTCATTTCCATTTAAAGATGGTTGATATACTGGATATTTTATCATTTAACTCTCCTTGTATTTTTTATTATATGTTCTAGTTTTTTTTCTAACTCTGTAAATTTTTCTATTTGTATTTGAATAAGTTTATTTTGTTGTACTAACTGTTGACTTTGTTTCTCTAGTTTCTGTAATAAATTACTGTACCGTTCAAGTAGCAGCTTTATAACTGGAAGTTTTTTGATGATTTTTTTTAGAAAACTATATTTAATATTAAAATTTAATTTCTTGTTTTCTTTAATATTGCAATTTATTGCTTTTCGAGAAAAAGGAATTTGTAAAAATTGTTGAATCATGATATCGGTACATTTTTTCCATGAAAATTCTTTTGCTCTTTCAATACCTATTATACTTAATTTTTTTCTAAAGGTTTCTTCAAAATATAGCTTTTCATAAGCCTTTATCAACTCAGAGTCATTATTAGGATCTACCATTAATCCAGCATCTCCTACAACCTCAGGCAATGAAGAACTATTAGAAGTTATTACGGGACAGCCACATTGCATTGCTTCTAATGGAGGCAGTCCAAACCCTTCATAAATAGATACATAAACCGTACACAAAGCATGGGAGTAAAGAGATGCTAAATGACAGTCATCAACGTAACCTGCTTTAATAATCTTATCTTTATAACTTGATAAAGTTATTAAATCATTTTCTAATTCTGTAATAAACATATCCCAAGTTGTTCCTGCTAAAACAATTACTAAATCATCTATTTTATTTTTATTTATAAAATTTATAAAATTTTTTACTGCAAAGATTAAATTTTTTCGGGGTTCTAGTGTGCATAAACTAAAAATATATTTTTTATCTAAAGGAATATTATATTTTTTTTTGATAAGTTGATTTTTTTCTCTATCTGAATCAACATAAAAATTAGTACTTGCTGCTAATAGGGTTGTTGTAATTTTTTTTGGATCTATATTATTTAAGTTCTTTATTATATCTATTTTTGTATGTTCAGATATCGTAAAAAAGTAATCATTTTTTGTCCATGAATCTATCATTTTTTTAAAAGGAGAATTATTATCCGATGAATGATGTTTATCTGGATACAAAATTGGTATAATATCATATACCAATGAAAAACAAGAAATATTAGAATCTCGTATACTCTGAGGTATTTTATAATAAGTAGAAAAATATAAATCTATTTCTTTTGAGTTATTAGTAAAAATTTTTAAATTGGGTATTTTCTTTTTATAAAATTTTATAAACTGCTGAATTGAAAGGAGGATCTCATTTGTTGCATACAGATAAATTTCAAGACAGTCATATTTAGAAAAATTTTCTAAAATATTAAGTGCAACTGTAAAGATACCAGTACGAGCCGCATCATTTTGAGAATATCCTGCTAATACCTGTGCATCATATAAAATATTTATTTTCTCAGCATAGCTAGTTTCTATGAGCGCATTTTTTTTTATTATTTTGTTTTTCTTGTTCGATGCAGTGTTCACTTGTTATTCTCTCTAAAACTATTTATAGTGTTTTGATACAGCTCAATACGTCTATCTTTTTTTCTAACTCTGTAAGTTTTTCTATTTGTATTTGAACAAGTTTATTTTGTTGTACTAACTGTTGACTTTGCCCCTCTAGTTTCTGTAATAAATTTCTGTACCGTTCAAGTAGTTGTTTAATGATAGGCAAATTTCTAATAATTTTTTTAGTCGTTTCTTTTAAGAAAAAAAATATACTCTGCCAAAAATATTTTCCCATCAATACTTTAGGTAAAACTTTGCTATATTTTTTTATATGGTATTCATCACATGCAAGCTTTGTTTTCGATATAACTGCTTTCATTGCTATTTTAGTAGAATTATTTAAGGGAAGTTTTAGAATCTCGTCAATAATTTTTTTTTGTACAATTATGTAGTGATACATTCTTTTATAGTCAATGTCTGTATTAGCATATTTATTGTAATATGATTTAAGAATACTTGCATATTCTATATCATTATCATCATATGAAAGAGATGATAAGCCATCAACTCGAAAGGTTGTAAATAAGATATCAATATAAATAGCTTTTGATCCACTCAGCAGCAATCTTAAAATCAAGTCATAATCACTGGCTATTTTATACTCAATATTAAAAATGCCAACATTTTTTATAGCTGACATTTTGAATATCATTGTTTGGTGCGATGCGGGCAATCTTACAAAAAAAGACCCTAACTCACTTTTAAAAACACCTTTGTATTTTCCTGTAGGTTCAATATGAATGCAATCTCCATACGAAAAATCAGCATTATTTTTTTCTAAGGCTATAATACTTTTTTCTACCCCTCTTTTCCCATGCCAATAATCATCTGAGTTAAGAAAGGTAATATAATCTCCTGTTGCTTTTTCTATTCCTTTATTCATTGCATCATATATTCCTTCATCAGACTCAGAAATATATGCTAATCCTGTTGACTGGATTAATTCTAATGTTCCATCAGTAGAAGCACCATCTATAATTAGATGTTCTATATTTTTATATGTTTGATTTTTGACACTTTCAACACATTGCAAAAAAAAGTCTTTTCTTCTAGCGTTTATTAAGTTATAGGTAACCGTTATTACGGTTAGCTTTGGAAGGTTTTCTTTTTTAGTTATCATTGATTTCCTGCATTCTTATTATGTGATCAAGTTTTTTTTCTAACTCTATAAGTTTTTCTTGCTGCATTTGACTAAGTTTGTTTTGTACAACAATCATTGTAAGCAAATCATCAATTTTTAATCTAATAGTAATGTATCTCCCAACTAGTTGTTTTATAATGGGAAAGCTTTTGATATTAATTCTTCTAAAAAAAGGTGTATTTTTCAAAAAAATTTTCTCAACTTCTCTTGAGCCAATATTGCCAGTAGTAGAACTTAAACCATCATAAGCTTTATATATATCTATAATGCGATTAATATATTGTGTTGAACATTTCTTTTTATATATAAATCTCATGAAGATCTCATAATCAGCAGCTGATATGTATTGAGTATCATATAGGCCATATTTATCAAATAGTTTTTTTTTTATAAAAGCTGATTGATGCCGTAACCAATATGCTGAAGACCAAAAAAATGAAGAAGAAAAATCAAACTTTTGATTTATTTTTTTGATTATCATATTGTATTCAGATATCCAGTACTCACCACCATAAATAATTTCAGCACTGAAATTATTTATAATATCACTTAAAACATTATTATCAATGAAAGCATCTCCTGCATTCATAAAATTAAGATATTCTCCTGTAGCTTGTAATATGCCTTTATTCATAGCATCATAAATACCATTATCAGGCTCTGTTATAAAATAATTCATGCGATATTTGTATTTTTCTAATAGATCAAGACACCATTGATCTGATCCACCATCAATTACGATCCATTCAAAATCCTGCCATTTTTGATCAACAATACTTTTACATGTTTTTTCAACATCTTTTTCATTATAACAAATGGTAATAATCGATAATTTTTTCATCTTTTATACCTACTTATTTGGGGTAATTTTTTTGTAGTTGTCATTTCTTTAGATTTCCTAAATTTTCAATTTTTAATAATATTTCATTTAATTTTTCTTTTTGAACTGTGGCTAAATAAATTTGAGTATCAAGTTTAGTAATAATATTATTGTATCTATCATTGAGCTGCTTAAGAACTGGAAATTTTTTAAGTCTTTTTTTTAAAACTGACTTAATATTATATGAAGGGGCGTTAGTACATAGAGATGCTCTATATTTCCTAAACTTTTTTTTATTTAAAATACTCTTTGCAATAATCCAGTCTAAAATAATATTTTTATTACTTTCCCAAGATTGATAGCCTTGTTGTATATAAGTTTGGGTGTTTTTTTGAATTTGTTGAATATTATTTAATGATATTTTATGCGGATTTTCTAAGTCATATAAAATCCCTGTCTGTCCGTCGACTATATACTCATTCATTGTTGGATTATTAGGAGCTATAACGCATCGACGCATTGCCATTGCTTCTAAAAAGCTCATACCAATTCCCTCATATCTTCGAGGAGCAATATAAAGGGCTGCTTTTTTTATATCTTCCAGCATATCTTCTTTTTTTTCATACCATGTTGAATAGGTAACTTTACTTTTCCACTCTGAATTCGGTTCAATAAAATAATGATTAGGATCGAGGGCTTTATGAATATGCAGGTGCTTAACTTCTTTCTCCTCTAAAAGAGCGTCAATTGTTGCTGCTGAAATATCTGTTGTTCTTTGCCAAAAAAAAATTGATTTTTCATCCCCAAAATTATCTATTTTTATTGATTCTGGAAAATATTGAATATAGTAGGAAGAAAAACCTTTATCAAGCAAATTATCATGAAGTGTTTTAGAAAAATTAATAATATTGCAATCTTTATATTCAAGCCATATTTTATTTGAGAAAAGATAGTGTTCAATATACATATCATACATAGGAAAAAAAGCTATACTTTTAAAAGAAATAAATTCTTTTAACATATTTATGGATGGCATAATTTGAAATAAAATTACTACATCAAATTTTTGATTGGTTAGTTTTTTTAAAATAGTGTAATCATCTTTAGATGGATCGAAGTTGAATACATCGACATTGTATTTTGTTTTAAACATATCTTGTAAAAATTGTGTTGATCGTGTTTTATTATGATATGAATGTCCTATATATAATAATGTTTTCATACAATTATTTTGCTCCAAAAGCTAATAATATCTTTGATGCTCTGCTCAATTGAAATAGATGGAGTCCAGTTGAGTTCTTTTTTTATTTTAGAATTATCGCCTACAACTATATTTGTATCAATTGGACGGAGCTTTGACTTATCTACTCGTATTTCAACTTCTATATTCAATTCTTTGC
>JBOFSR010000138.1:0-3362 GCA_051651645.1 Treponemataceae bacterium
AGATACGGTAACTCCTGTTGGCGTGCAAATGGGTAGCGGGGTAAAAATTGCGGCAACTCAGCGGATGTTTGATCAAGGTAGCCTAAAAAATACTGAAAACTCAACTTATTTAGCTGTTGTAGGCGAGGTTTTTTTTCGCATTCAGCAATATGATGGCTCTTTTTCTTACACGAGGGACGGCTCATTTAAAATCGACTCAAATGGGCAGCTGGTAACATCAAATGGCCTTAAGGTTTTGCCAGAACTTATTATGCCTGAGGGTTTTCAAATTGAGACGCTTTCAATTAGCACTGATGGGCGTGTAACGGTGAAGGTTTTTGGTGAAAATGATGCACTCGATATTGGCCAGCTTGAATTATTTCGCTTTCCAAATCAAGTAGGATTGCTTGCCCAAGGCGATAATCTTTTTAAGGTTACGGCGGCCTCAGGTGATCCGATGGGAGGGCGACCTGGTTTTGAAGGAATGGGAACAACGCGGCATAAATTTGTAGAAATGTCCAATGTTTCTGTTGTAAATGAAATGGTGCAAATGATTGTTGCGCAAAGAGCGTACGAGTTTAGCTCAAAGGCAATTCAAACGAGCGATACCATGCTTTCAACGGCAGCAAATTTGAAACGTTAGTCCAGTAACAGGGGGGAATATATGCAACCAATCAGTAATCAATATTTTGGTGTAAACGGATTTCAGCAGGGTGGAATTGCGGGAAAATCGGCTAGCAATGCCTCAAAAACGCAAGAGGATATTAATAAATTTGAAAATCTTGTGAAAAGCTTACAAGAAGAAAAGGCAAATCAATCTGCTCAAAAAACGATTGAAAGTATTGGTCAAGAAGGGCTTACGGGTGATTATACGTCTTCTTTAACAAGCAATATTAGTGCAAATGAGACATCTTCATCGGTGCAGGGGTTTGCTGCAAATCTTTCCAATTCACAAGGATTAAGCGAGACAAAAACGATTGATAGAACAAGCAAGTTGTATGAAAAATCCCTTGAGCTTGAGTCTTATTTTGTTAAAATTATGCTTTCTTCTATGCGAAATACGGTATCAAAAACTTCTTTGAGTGGCGAGAATAATCACGCTCAAACTATGTACGAAGATATGTTGTATGATGAAATGAGCGTTTCGATGACAAAAAATGCAGGATTTGGGCTTGCTGATCAAGTGTACTTGCAATTATCAGAATAAGAAAAGTGCTTTTATAAGAATCTATATTTTTTAACCGAATAAAATGAATGTTTTATTCGGTTTTTTTTGCGGTTGTCCTTATCCTGAGTGATTTTTTATATTTCTCTATTCTAACTGCCAAAAATTTGCTATTATGACGTACATGGATGCACAAACAAAGTCTGATTTATATAATTTTTTTTCGACTGTCGATGCCTTTATTAATGAAACTCCTTTGCAACAAATGGACGTTTTATTCACTGACGATAGTATAAAGCCTTCAATGAAAACGCTCGAAGAGGTAAATTCTCTGATAACGACTTGTACTGAGTGTAAACTCTCTTGTGAGCGAAACAATCCCATTTTTGGGGAAGGTGTTCACAATCCCTTAGCTCTGGTCATTGGTGATGCCCCCAATGCGGAGCAGGATGCCAGTTCCCAGATTTTTGTTGGCGAGGAGGGGCAGCTGTTGGATAAAATGCTTGCCTCTATTTCATTGTCGAGTAAATTAAATTGTTTTATTACACACGGCGTTAAATGCACTTCGCCAAATAATCGAGAGCCTGAGGCCGATGAATTTAATGCCTGTGCATCTTTTTTACACGCTCAAATACGAATTCTTCAGCCAAAACTGATTTTATGCGTGGGAGCAATTGCCTTGCGATATTTTTTTTGCTGTCAAAAATCCCTTGATGAGGTACACGGACAGTTTTTTGATTGTCAAGGAATTCCTTTTATGCCGACTTATAATTCGCGTGTTTTGTTGACTAATGATACCTACAAGCGACCTGCATGGGAAGACTTAAAGCTTTTTAGAAATAGATTGCTGCAAATTAATCCCTCCTATCAAAATGAATTTGGAAGCCATGCCCTTACTTAGCACAAATGAGACTTCGCAGTGGGTTGAAGTTGTCTTAAACGTTCCTCTTTTTACGTGCTTTACGTATAAGGTTCCTTCGTCGTTCGAAAAAAAGAGTTTTGACGTTGCGGTTGGAAAGCGAGTTGAGGTCTTTTTTCGGAATAAGAAATCAATTGGCTTTATTACGGCAGTGCTGTCTTCCTTGCCTGAAAGCTTTACTTATGATCGCTCGAAAATAAAAGAAATTATTCGCGTACTTGATGAGTATCCGCTTTTGGATGCTGAGCTTTTAAGGCTGGGCAAGTGGATGAGTGATTTTTACTTGACCCCCTTGGGCGAAATCCTTTTTGCTATTACGCCGTCTGGTAAAAAAGAAAGCCAAACATTTACTATTCCGTCGGCACAAGAAATAAATGAAAACGACCAGTACGAACTGTCTGACGAGCAGGAGTTTGCGATTAATGGCCTTTTGCAAACGCAGGGTTTTCATTACTTGTATGGTTTTACAGGATCTGGCAAGACGGAGGTTTTTCTCAAAGCCGCACAGCAAATCCTTAACCAAGGGCAAGGCGTCATTTATTTGGTGCCAGAGATTGGCTTGACTCACCAAGTAATTGAAGCGATTGTTAAGCGATTTGGAAAAACTCTCGCTGTTTTGCATTCGGGGCTAACGCCAAGCCAAAAGCTTAAAGAATGGAATAGAATTGTGCAACGTGAAGCACGCATTGTTATTGGTGCCCGCAGTGCCATCTTTGCTCCCTTGCCTGATTTGGGCTTAATCATTATTGATGAAGAGCATGATAACTCGTATAAGGCGGGAAATTCCCCACGCTATCACGCTCGCCAAGTTGCAATGAAGCGCTCAAAGGACTTAGGAATTCCCCTTGTTATGGGTAGTGCAACGCCGTCAGTTGAGGCATGGAAGTTGATGAATGACAAGCAGATTATTAAACATGTGCTGACCAAGCGGCTCTCTGGTGGAACAATGCCAACGATTGAAGTCATTGATTTGTCAAAGGTTGCCTGCGATGGGAGCATTTCTCCTCAGTTACAAGAGGAGATTATTGCGGCAAAAAATGAGGGCAAGCAAAGCGTTCTTTTCTTAAATCGTCGTGGCTTTACGCATTATTTTATGTGCAAAACCTGCGGCTGTGATTTGAAGTGCCAGAATTGCTCTGTTCCCCTGACGTATCACAAAAATGAAAATCGTCTTCGCTGCCATTATTGTGGCTGGTCAATTAAGCCTCCACATCTTTGCCCAGAATGCAAGTCCGTTGATATTGGATATTTTGGCTTTGGCACAGAGTTTATTGAAACTGAACTAAAAATGAAATTCCC
>JBOFSR010000139.1:0-16209 GCA_051651645.1 Treponemataceae bacterium
TTTTTCCATAGTTGTTCTGCAACAGCTTCTTCTTCCATGTCGAGTAAATCAGCTAAAAAACTCACCGTTGACGGCAAATACGAAGGCATGTTTCGCTTTCCTCTGTAGTCAGCAGGAACCATAAACGGGCTTTCAGACTCAACTAAAATTCTGTCGATTGGAACGTTTAAAACAGTCTCATGCAAATTACGTGCATTGCGATATGTTAGATTTCCAGCAAAGGAGAAATAAATATTGTAGTTTAAGGCTCTTTTGGCATAGTCAGCATTTTCAGAATAGCAATGCAAAACCGCTCCCGCCGTTGGAATTCTCTCTGATAAAATATCGAGAATGTCTTTTCCTGCGTCACGATTATGAATAATTACTGGGACATTGTTTTTTTCTGCAAGTTCAAGCTGAGTGATAAATAATTCAATTTGTGACGTTTTGTCGCCAAATTTTCTAAAGTAATCTAATCCTGTCTCGCCTAAAGCAACAACATTTGGAAGTTTAAGAGACTCTTCGATAGTGCGAATCCAGTCCTTTCCAGGCGTTGTAACTTCTGATGGAGCAACTCCAACAGCGTGATATATATTTGGCATTGATTTCAAATTAGGATAAACTTTTGCAAAGTCGTGTAAACTATTACAAATGCTAATAATCCGAGTAACATGAGCTTGCTTAGCTTCTTGAATTACACGAAGCTGCTCAATAGGATCATCATATATAAGCCCTATGTGAGCGTGAGTATCAAAAAATTGCATGGTGTTCTTCCGTTTTTTAAGGTGATATCACTACAAAACGTAGTATTTTAAAAGTATACCACACCTCGCTACAATGGTCAACTTTATTTGAAATAAAAAATAGAGCATTAGTTTGGAAGATATTCGAAAAAAAGCGATTTTATTGAAAAATTGCAATAATCAAGTTGCTATAAATACAAAAAAGAATTTTTTTTATGCGGTTGTCTTCAAAGGCATTTTGTTACAAGTTATCCTAATTTCATCAAGCAACAACCTAATTTAAATGAGAAGAAATCATAATATAAAATCAGTACTTTTTTCATATTTTCGCTTGCCTTACGAATAAAAAATCTATATTTTTAAAGAACGATTTTAATAAGATTTGTTTTTTCTTATTAAAATTAAAACTTTTATATTCTATTTATAAATACTGGAGACATTATGGCAACTCATCAGTTTCAAACGGAAGTTAATCAGCTTCTGACTTTGATTATTCATTCTTTGTATTCAAACAAAGACATTTTCTTGCGCGAAATTGTTTCAAATGCATCAGATGCTTTGGACAAGCTAAAGTATTTGACTATTTCGGATGAAAAATTCAAGGATATCGCTTTTGATCCACGCATTGATATTTCATTTGACGAGGATAAAAAAATCTTGACGATTAAAGATAGCGGTATTGGCATGAATGAGGAAGATTTGGTTGCAAATCTTGGAACAATTGCTCGATCGGGAACAAAGGCCTTTTTAGAAAAGCTAGAAAGCGATGCAAAAAAAGATTCGGCTTTGATTGGTCAATTTGGCGTTGGGTTTTATTCAGCCTTTATGGCAGCTCACAAAATTGATGTATTTACTCGAAAAGCGGGCAATGAAAAAGCTTTTTTGTGGTCAAGCACGGGAACAAATTCCTATGATATGGAAGAAATTGCCCTTGATAGCGAGAGTGCAAAACAGTATGGCCTTGATTCTGCTTGTGGAACCGCGGTTGTTATGTATTTGAATGATGAAGAGAAAGAATACGCAAGCCGCTGGAAAATTGAAGAAATCGTAAAGCGTTATTCTGATCATATTTCATTTCCAATTTTCTTGCATTACACGCAAAAACAGTATGATGACAAGGGCAAAGAGACAGGCAGCGAAGAAAAAACGGATCAAATTAATAGTGCGAGTGCTTTATGGCAAAAGTCAAAATCCTCGCTTAAAGATGAGGATTATAAAAACTTTTATAAATCTTTTGCTCACGATGGCGGTGATCCTTTGCATTATATTCATACACATGCTGAGGGAACGCAAGAATATACCACGCTTTTCTTTGTTCCAGAAAACGCTCCTTTTGACATGTACCAAGCGGATTACAAAAGTGGATTGAAGCTTTATGTAAAGCGAGTTTTTATCTCTGATGATGATAAAGAGTTGTTGCCAACGTATTTACGCTTTGTTCGAGGGGTAATTGATTCTGAGGATTTGCCTTTGAATGTAAGCCGTGAGATTTTGCAACAAAATCGAATTTTGACAAATATAAAAACAGCATCGGTAAAAAAATTGCTAAGCGAGTTTAAAAAGCTTGGCGAGAATGCGGGCAAAGCTGAGGCAAAAGAAGAAGACAAGAAAAAATGGAATTCCTTTGTGCAAAATTACAATCGTGCAATAAAGGAAGGTTTGTATTCTGATTTTGCAAATCGTGATGAATTGTGTGAAATTATTCGCTTTAAAAGCACCGCCGAACAAGGCACAGGTGATCAAGCGTGGGTGAGTTTTGCTGATTATGTGCAAAGAATGCAAGCAGAACAAAAGGCAATTTATTACATCACAGGGAATGATGAGGCACAACTACGCAATTCACCATTACTTGAAGCATATAAGAAAAAAGGCTTAGAGGTTCTTGTTTTAAGCGATGAAATTGATGACATTGTTATTCCAAGCATTAATAAATACAAAGAATTTGACTTGAAGAGCGTTAATCGTGCAGGAAGTGATGAGGAATTGGGCGTTGATAAAGATGAGGCAGAAAAAAAAGAGAAGGAATTTAAGCCCGTTGCAGAAAAGATTAAAAAAGCCCTTGCCGATCGTGTAAAAGATGTGCATTTATCAAAACGTCTTTCTGATTCGCCTTGTTGTATCGTTGTTGATGAAAATGACCCTTCAATGCAGCTGGAACGAATGATGAAAGCGATGGGTCAAAAGGGAATGGCAGAAGTTAAGCCAATTTTGGAAATTAACGGCGATCATCCGCTTGTTGCAAAAGTTAAAGACAGTGAAGACGAGGATTTCATTGCCGATGTGTCTACAATTCTTCTTGATCAAGCACTGCTTCTTGAAGGCGGAGAGCTTAAAGATACGGCAGGCTTTATTAAACGATTAAATAAATTATTGACTATGTAATTTTACGATTTTTCGCTAGTGAACGTTTCTAAAAAGAGTTATAACTAAGAGTTAGGGTTGCGAGTTATCTCCAACCTTAGCTCTTTTTTTTATGATATAAATGTAAAAAAGAATATAAAAAAAGAAATAAATTTGATAGTATAAATAAAATGAAAGAAAAAGAGCGTGCAAGTAGAAATAGAACTCTAACTATTACCGATTTTGAAAGAAAGGCCTTATCAGAAAAACTGTATCGGATACACGAGCAAGATTGCATAAATATAGAAAATATTCTAAATAAAACAATACTCGGTGATCTTGCCAGTGTTTTAGAAAAAATTCCCAAATCCTTTGCAGACCTTATTATTATTGACCCTCCATATAATTTAGATAAAGATTTTCATGGATTTAAATTTAAATCTTCAAGTAATGATGAGTATTTAGAGTTTTTGCGATCATGGTTTTCGCATGTGGTGTCTTTGTTAAAACCGAATGGTTCTCTTTACTTGTGTGGCGACTGGAAATGTACGGCAGCTTTGCAGCAAGTAATGCAGGAAAATATGTGCATTCTTAATCGCATAACGTGGCAGCGAGAAAAGGGGCGAGGGGCTTTATCAAATTGGAAAAATGGAATGGAAGATATTTGGTTTGGTGTCAAAAATAAAAATGAATATTTTTTTGATGTTGAGGCGGTAAAAATGAAGAGAAAAGTTATCGCACCGTATAAGCTTGATGGAAAACCAAAGGATTGGGAAGAAACAGAGAGTGGGAATTTTAGGCTCACTTATCCCTCAAATTTTTGGGATGATATTAGTATTCCGTATTGGTCAATGCCAGAAAATACGGATCACCCAACACAAAAGCCAGAAAAGCTTATTGCAAAACTGATTTTGGCATCTTGTCCTGAGAACGGGGTTATTTTTGATCCCTTTCTTGGCTCTGGGACGACTTCTGTTGTTGCTAAAAAGCTAAATCGAAAGTATGTTGGCGTTGATATGAACGAAGAGTATTGCCTTTGGGCTGAAAAGCGGTTAGAAAAAGCGGAGAAAGATACATCGATTCAAGGGTATGTTGATGGTATTTTTTGGGAGCGCAATACTTTGAGTAGTCAACAAAAAAGTCTGAAGAATAAAACACCTAAATGAAACTAGGGAATGTTTTTTGCGTTAGGGATTGCAGTGGTATAAATTTGAAAATACTGATTTTAAAATGGTTTATTTTCAAATTTATACAAGCGGAAAGCCCGACGGCAAAACGATGTGAAGCCGTAACGCCCATGGCTAATTTTTATTTTGGCAGAAAATAGCTTGTTGCGATGATTTTGATTATAGGATAAAATGGAAAAATACGTGAATGTTTGTAATTGAGGTGAAAAATGACTGAAAATAAAAAATTATTTGACTTTGTTGACCAATCGAAGGCGAAAATCCTTGAGTTGCAAAGCCTTTTGACAGCGATTCCAGCCCTCGCACCAGAAAGTAACGGAAATGGGGAGTTGAAAAAATGCGAGGCTCTTATTCAGTGGCTCAAAAAGGAAGGCTTTTCGAATTTTGAACGCCTTGATGCTCCTGACTCACGGGTAGAAAGTGGTGTTCGACCAAATCTGATTGTCACTATTGAGGGAAAAAATCCGAGTAAGAGGCTGTGGGTTATGAGCCATCTTGATATTGTTCCAGAGGGGGACGTGTCTTTGTGGCAGACAAATCCGTTTGAGGCGGTTGAAAAGGATGGGAAAATTTTTGGACGCGGGGTTGAGGATAATCAGCAAGGACTTGTTTCATCTGTGTTTACAGCTCTTTCGTTTATAAAAAATAATGAGGTTCCAAATTATACCATTAAGTTGCTTTTTGTTGCTGATGAAGAAGTTGGCTCGGTGTATGGAATTCAATACTTGCTTGAAAAGTATGATTTATTCAAAAAAGATGATTTAATTGTTGTTCCTGATAGCGGGTGTCCGCAGGGAAATGAAATTGAAATTGCTGAGAAAAATTTGCTTTGGCTTAAGATTGAAACGAAGGGTAAGCAGGCTCATGGGTCTCGTCCAGATGAAGGCATTAATGCACACCTTGCAAATTGTGAACTTGCCTTACTTTTGCACAAACTTGAAAAGGATTTTGACAAGCGGGATGATTTATTTTCACCTAATCGTTCTACCTTTCAGCCAACAAAAAAAGAAACGAATATTCCCAATATCAATACTATTCCCGCCGATGATATTTTTTATATGGATTGTCGAATTTTGCCGTGTTATTCCCTTGATATCGTTCGTAAAGAAATTAAAAATCGTAAAGAAATTATTGAGGAAAAATATAGCGTAAAAGTGAGTATTGAGGAGTTGCAGGCTGTTGAGTCCCCCGCAACACCTGAAAGTGCGCAAGTTGTAAAAAAGCTCAGTGATGCTATACGGCGTGTATATGAAATTGAGCCAAAAGTTATTGGCGTTGGTGGCGGTACTGTAGCAGGCGTTTTGCGACAAGCGGGCTTCCATGCCGTTGTTTGGGCAACGCTTAATGAAACAGCCCACCAACCAAATGAATACTGCGAAATTAAAAACCTGATAAACGATGCAAAAATTTTAATTTCACTTGCTATTAATGACTAGTGTTCCACTAATAGGCAAATGGTCTGACGATCCTCTTCCGTTTCGTATATCATAGCGGAAAGGTGTTTTATCGCTATTTGCAAAATGACTCTCTGTATGAACTTTAAAGTTCTCAAAATGGATTTTTTGGCTGTCCTGTTGCAGTAAAAAAATATGATCGATAGCTTGCCATGAATTTTGGTAGTAATATGAGCCAATATCATTTTCTTCAAGGTATGATATCCATGGTGAGAAAAAAGACTTTTTAGTTTTTCCATTTGAAAGTTGAATCAATGCCTCATCATCAAATGTAAATTCGTTAATATCTGTATTAAAATCGCCTAGAACTATAATTGGCATATTTTGATTCGCAGGCAGTTTTTTTTCAATCATCTCAACCACATTAACGAGTAAGGCTTGCTGGTGATCCCTCCAAATTTGTGTTTTTTCTGCACCTCCTGACTTCGACTTCCAATGACAAATCAACAAGGTCAGGATTTCAGTTTCATCTCCGTATTGAATTTGTACCTCCACGATAGGACGCATTGAAGGGGGATTTCCCATCTGAGCAAAATTCACATTCAATTGATGAGTTTTTAGTTTTTTTATAGGATATTTCGAGAAAACGCCATTTCCAAATACACTTTGCGAATCCTCTCGTGCAAATGCACTGTATCGTAATGGTGAAGAAAGCCCCATGTAGTCGAGAATATCTTGCATTACAAAATCATTTTCAACTTCTTGTACAGCAACAATATCTGCCTCTAAAATTTGAAGTTGGTGAGCAATGATTTTTAAACGTTGATCGTATTTTTCTACTGACCACGCTGACTTACTCCCCTTAAAATCTTTGTATTCATACCCATCTTCTACCGCATCAAAAAAAGTTTGCACATTCCATGTTGCAACAGAAATCTTTCCTTGAAATGCATTGTTTTTGAAAAATCCGTTTTCAAGGTTAAAATTTGAGCAACTGACAACGCCAAAAAATAGCAAAATATAGAAAGCCTTTTTCATGGTACCTCCTGCATAGTTCAGTGCACGCTATCGCTAATTTTACAATCATGCGCTAGTAGAGTGCATTAATTTAATTAGTAAAAAATTAAAAAAAATCATGCAGATTTGGTTTACAAAGACAATAAATAGTAGTATTTTTTAAGAGAATTTTCAAAAATTATAATCTTGAATAACTTGACAAGAATTAAGAAAAAATAAACAATGAAAGAAATATAAGTCTTTGGGATAGATTTTCCAAATAACGATTTCAAAAAAATCGCATAATTTAATGCTTTGACTTATATATTTTTGTAAATTGATGCTGTAATTTTCCGATATAAACTTAGACACAAATTCTATAATTTTTGGAGGAGAAATGAGTTATTCTCAAGCGTACACTGCATACAAAGAAACAGGTGTTAAAACTGCCACGCAAGGAAAGCTAATTATCATGCTATATGATGAGGTTGCACGGCAAATTAGTTTAGCCCTGTCTTTTTATAAGGCAGATGCTCAAATTGATGTTCAAAATGTTGAAAAATATAACAACCATATTCTAAAAGCACAAGAAGTTATAACTGAATTGATGGTTTCTCTTGACTTAGAATCTGGAGGAGACATTGCAAAAAATCTTTTGAATCTCTATGTTTTTTTCAATCAAGAACTCCTTGATGCAAATATTTCACGTAAACAAGATAAGCTCATTTTTGTTCGAGATATGATGGCTGACTTGCGGGAAACGTGGGCACAAATAATTGCAACCGCTGAGGCAACAACGGTAACTCCAACGTTTGCTGGTGTTAATATTAATGGCTAGCAATGAGTTCTGAAATTGAATCTTTGCGGCTTTATTATACGTCTCTTCTAAAAGAGCAGAGACGCAATTTGCTTGACTATCTTTTTATTCTTGAAAAACAACAGGTTTCTATTACAAAAGAAAATACTGATATTTTTTATAATCAAACAATGATTGCAGAGCAAAAACTTTTGTGTATAAATAATTTAAATAAGGTTATTGCTCCTGTAAAAGAAAATCTTAATCATTTTGAGATAGAAAATAGCGATATTCTTTTATTAGAAGCGGATGTACAAAATTTTGTTGACAGTATTTTAAATCAGAATAAAAAAAATAGATTACTTTTAAATGCAAAAATGCAACAAATTCAAGCTGAGTTAAAAACTACAAAAAAAGTGCAGTTCCCTGTGAGTCAAAACTTTGCATCGATTATTGATATTCACGCATAACTTTTTATCGCTTGGGATTATAGCTTATAGTTCCATGCGATATTTTGCAACCGTTCTCCGTGCTATGGAAATTCCCTTTTCTCTCAAAATATAGGCGATTTTTTCATCAGAGATTTTGCTATCATTTTTTTTGAATTCATCAATAATTTCTTTAATATGCTCTTTTATCGCATCTCGAGAAATTTCATTTTTTGAATCATTTTTTTGAGTTTTATTTTTTTGACTCGTTGATGAGGAGAAAAAATATTTAATTTCAAATATTCCCCAGTCGCATTGTAGAAATTTACCATTAGAAATTCGCGAAATAGTTGTTTCATGTAAATCAAGGGACTGTGCAACATCTTTTAAGCGTAAAGGCTTTAGATATTTTTGCCCCTGAATAAAAAAATCCTTTTGAAAAACGATGAGTGCATGGGCAATTTTGTACAGAATTTGAGAGCGCATGCTCAGGGAGTTTAAGAGCCAGTGGGCGTAAGTGAGCTGAGTTTTAATAAAATCGCTTAAATCATTTGTGGAGTTTTGCTTTAAATCGATAAAATCCTGTGAAATTTCAGCAATTGGCAATTGTTTGTTTACAATATGAGCGGTAATTTTTTGGGAGTCCTTTTCGTGTTCAATAAAAATTTCGGGGATTATATACTCAGCTTGCTTGAATTCACTATTATGAGTAGGATACGGTTGCAAGTGTTTAATAAAAGCGAGGCTTGCTTCTATATCGCGAAGGGATGATGTTTTATAAGGATTTGTGCCTTCAAGATTTGCAAGTTCTTTCTTTATAGAAGAGGCTCGGGGATTCTCGAAAAACTTAAAATGCTTTTCAAGTAAAAAAAGTGTTAGCGGGTCAGCATTTTTATTTTTTGCCTGAAATAAAAGATATTCTTGTAGATTTTTGCTTGCACAGCCATTTGGCTCAAGATTTTTAACCGTTTCTAATGATTTTTCTAAAATATTTTTTTGTTCTGGCGTTAAAGATGGAATTTTTTTAATTGCAGGATCGAAAAAAAGATTTTCAGGTGTTTCAATACAAAATCCATATTCATTCAAGTTTTGGATTAATTTTTCGCAAAAATCTTTTTCTTTTTTTGCTAAAATGATTAAACCTAGTTGCGATAAAAGGTGTGATTGCAAGGATTTTTTTTCATCGGCTTGGTTTTCTAAAAAATTCTGCAGTGTATCAGAATTACTTGAGCTTTTTATACTTAGCTTTTCTCGTTTTTCAAAATACGAACTTTCAAGCGGATCTTTTTTGAGTTCTAATGCAGGATTTTCATCAATTGCATTAAGAATAAAGTCACGTAATTCAACGGTACTTAATCCAAAAAGTGACATAGATTGAATCATTTGGGGCGAAAGTTTTAATTCTTGTTTTTGGGCTTGGGAAAATGATAATTGCACAAAAATTCTCTTTATTAGTTAAAATTTGCTCGCTTTTACAAAAAATAAGGAAGCCACCAGTATTAAAAAAAGTACAATTCCACTTAGTACAAAAATTGCGATAGGTGAATTATACATAATGAGAATGTAAATCAAAGTATTCATAATATACAGGGTAAACTCAATGATATAATATATAATAATTGTAAATATTGGGAGAAAAAAGAGCCAGTAGAATTTTATATACGTTTTATTTTTTAGGCGAAATTTCCAAGCAATGGTTGCCGCTAAAATTGACAGCAAAAAATAAACAAAGGGACGAATGCCTCTATTGCAAAGGGCTTGGTAGTAAATATCATAAACAAAGCCGTATTGCTGGGCTTTGGGTAAAAACGCAATCATTGAGGTTACAAGCATTTCTTTTGGGCCACGTGTCGCCTCTGTTAATAGCAAAAAATCGTCAAAGGTTATTGAGCAAACGTGAACTGTCGAAGGTTTTTTGCTTGGCGACTGAAAAGTATAGGTTGGCTTTAATGTTATATGCGGATTTTCTCGATCGATTGCATTCAAAATTATGTAGGGAACAAATTGATTTTTTGGAATTGCTTGTGTCGGCAGTAGAAAGCTTAGTGAATCTTTTTGAAGATCCTTTGTGTTTGCAATAATCATTTTTGCGTGTGGGGACTCAAGTGATTGTATAAGCTGATTATTTTTATCATACGAGATAATGCTCACGCCGCGTAAATACAAAACGAGCTTTCCAGCCTCTTCTATTTGTGCAATGCCTAAAATCCGTATAACGTCAAAACTGTCATCAGGATTTTTTGTAGAAAAGAAGATATTTCTTGCTGTCTCAACGGTTTGTAAATTGTATGTTTCGTCAATAAAAAAATAGCTTTTTTCGATTTCTTCTTTTGCAAGGGATAAAAAATATCGTACATCTGGATCAAGTGGAACTGTTTTTTGTAAATCCTTGAAAATATAGTAGCTTTTGAGGAATTGCTCATTTTTTAAGGCGGTGTATCCAATCTTTTTTTTTCTAAAAACTTCTTCGCTCGTGTCAGAAAAAGAAGTGTTCATGTTTGTTAGCATTGTCCATGCATCATTTGCTATTCGTTGTGCCTCTGGATTGATTTTGCTGCTTTGTTTTTCAATGTCATTGACTAAGCTTGCGTAATAATGTGCCTCAAAGAATTTTTTATCAGCTAAAAATGATTCAGCCTTTTGTAATAATGAATTGATTGATTCAAGCTCATAGTTTGAAGTTTCTTCTATTTCGATGTTCGCAGGGCTTTTATATTCAGGCAGTTCATTTATCTTTAACTCAGCAAGTCGACTCAAAGAAAATGCTTCTTGCGAGGATGGGCTTATTTGGAAAGCTTTTTGTGCATAAACATTTGTCCAAATATAATTTTCCTCATTCAGTGTTTTTTTTGCCAGTGCCAAATAATCAACAAAGTCCGTTGATAAATTTTTGTGAGACTTTAATTTCATGTTAATAAGCGGGCTTGCAATTTCTTGCACCATCGTTGTGATAGACAATAAAATCATGATGGCAATTATTATTGACTTAAAATAGGTGAAAAGATAATCCTCTGTTTTTTTTGCGTCATTGATTAAATCAAAAAAATACCATGAAAAAGAGATTAAAATCCCTGTCACTTGGAGTGTTGGAATCAAATTGCAATACGTTGCTAAAAGCGTGTAAATTTTATTTACAAAAAGGAATTCGTTAATTATTCCAATGGGATCGGGTTTAAATAGAGAGAGAATTGCTACTGCTATAAAGGCAAGAACATAATAGGAAATGAAAAATAACAGTAATCGTGCCTTAAACGTTTTCATGTTTTAGTCCTTGCATTGTGTATCATTTTTGCAAAAAATAAGAGTAATCCTATAACTCCAATCAGGGCGTTTGCTCCAACTGAGTATAAAATCTCGTAACCATCAACAAAAAGCTGGGCTTTTATGTCTTGAAAATATACTGAGGTGAGGAGAAAAAAATTGAGATACACAATTGCGATAGTGCCTAAAAAAACGAGTAGTACGTTAATCAGGCGCCACACTGACAAAAAAGCAAGTCCCCATAAGCCGAGAAAGGCGAAAACCATAGCAAGAATTTTTACATACGAAAGGATTCCTTCTTGATAAAAGAGTTTTGCTTTTTGTAAAGCGGATCTATAAAAGGAAGCAAATTGTTTTAAAAGTTGGGGATCAGAAATGCTGGTATTGATATGCATATTTTCAGTTGTAACGTTAATCGGCATAACTTCATCGGTAAAGGTGTATGCGTTCATATCAATATTGACTGTTGCTATTTGCGGAAAGCGTACGCCAGTTACTTTATTTTCATCATCAATTTTTACAAAATAGTAAATTCCATTCTTTGTCAGTTGGAAAGATTTTTCTGGAAAGCTGTATGTGGTAAAATCTAGTGGTTCTTCAGAAAAGGGAATTTTCTCATCAATGATTGGTAAAAAGTGAAAAAAGCCTGTTAGCACGATAATCCAAATTGCTGCAATCATGGCAGAAGCAAAAATCCATGCAAAAAAATGGCATAAATTATTTCGAATGCAGTAAAAAAAAATCCATGCAATTGTGATTATGCACGCAAGTGGAAAAAAAATCACAACACCATGGAGAAAAAGAATAGGTGAAAATATTGGAATTAGTTTGCCCGCAAGAAGAATAGTCGATATTTCATGGAACATGTAAATAAAAGCAAATAAAATTGGTAATGTGATGAGGACAAAAATGCTTACAAATATAATGGAAATGCTTTTCATCAGTAAAATGATTGTATCATATAACGCAATAAAAAACAAGACAGGGCAAAATGATTTTCATCGGTGCTTGAAAAAAGCGTATCTTTTTTGTTTTCAAAAAAAATATTCTTTAATTGACTAGTTTTTTTTTTGAAAATTTAGTATGGTGGTGGTGGCTATTTAATTTTTCTTTTAGGCAGATTTTTATTACAATTCTCTGCTAAATCAGATTATAAGAAGGAGTGTCGTATGATGTATTCGGTTGAAGTGGATCACATGTGTCCATTGACGAAAGCAGCGTATCATGGTCCTGCTCCCATTCCACAAGAGGGAAAATGGGTTCAGGCGAAGGAAATTAAGGATATTTCCGGTTTTACTCATGGTGTGGGTTGGTGTGCACCACAACAAGGTGCTTGTAAACTCACTTTAAACATTAAAGAGGGGATTATTCAAGAGGCTTTGGTTGAGACGATTGGATGTTCTGGAATGACTCATTCTGCTGCAATGGCTTCTGAGATTTTAATTGGAAAAACTTTGCTTGAAGCAATGAACAGCGATTTAGTTTGCGATGCAATTAATACTGCAATGCGTGAACTTTTTTTGCAAATTGTTTATGGACGAAGTCAATCTGCTTTTAGTGAAGGCGGTTTGCCCGTTGGCGCTTCTCTTGAAGATTTGGGTAAAGGTTTACGAAGCCAAGTTGGAACAATGTTTGCAACGCTCAAAAAAGGCCCTCGTTATATGGATATGGCAGAAGGTTATGTTACTCGTCTTGGTGTTGACAAAGAGGGAGCTATTATTGGCTATGAATTTGTCAATTTGGGTAAAATGATGGATGCCATTAAAAAAGGTGTTGATGCAAACGAAGCATTAAAATCTGCTAAGGGATCTTACGGACGTTTTGCTGAAGCTGCAAAACACATTGATCCAAGACACGAATAAGGGAGGCTTTTAGAGATGGCTTTATTTGAAAGTTATGAACGCAGAGTCAACCAGATTCTGCCAGTTTTAAAACAATACGGAATTAATTCTATTGAGGATGCAAAAAAGGTTTGCGACGACAAAGGTGTTGACGTGCAAACTCTTGTTGACAGTATTCAACCAATTGCTTTTGAAAATGCAAAGTGGGCTTACACGGTAGGTGCTGCAATTGCGATTAAAAAAGGCGAGAAAAATGCTGTTGATATTGCAAAAACGTTAGGCGAAGGATTACAAGCTTTTTGTATTCCAGGTTCTGTTGCTGATGACCGCAAAGTTGGTACGGGGCACGGAAATCTTGCTGCAATGCTTTTAAGCGATGAAAGCACTTGTTTCTGTTTTTTAGCAGGACATGAGTCTTTTGCTGCCGCTGAAGGTGCAATCGGGATTGCTCGAAGTGCGAACCGTGCAAGAAAAACACCACTTCGTGTTATTCTTAATGGACTTGGAAAAGATGCTGCACAAATTATTAGTCGCATTAACGGCTTTACGTATGTGCAAACACAATTTGATTATTACACAGGCGAGTTGAAAATCGTAAAAGAATTTAAATATTCTGACGGTGAAAAAGCTGCTGTGCGTGTGTATGGTGCAGATGATGTTCGTGAAGGTGTTGCAATCATGCATAAAGAGGGCGTTGACGTTTCTATCACAGGAAACTCAACAAATCCTACACGTTTCCAACATCCTGTAGCAGGAACATACAAAAAAGAATGCAACGATTTAGGCAAAAAATATTTTTCTGTTGCTTCAGGCGGAGGAACAGGGCGAACATTGCATCCAGATAACATGGCTGCAGGGCCTGCTTCTTACGGTATGACTGATACAATGGGAAGAATGCACTCTGATGCACAATTTGCAGGATCTTCTTCTGTTCCCGCTCACGTTGAAATGATGGGCTTAATTGGAATGGGAAATAATCCTATGGTTGGAGCTTCAGTAGCTGTTGCAGTAGCAATTAGCGAAGTAATGGCAAAATAATTATATTTTATAAAATATAATTTAGAGAACAAAAAAGCAGTACATTATGTGCTGCTTTTTTTTATTTGCGTTAAGTGTTTAGAAAAAAATCGTATTACTCAGCATTGGTTTCAGTCTTTTTGCCTAAAATTGATTGGGCTTTCTTTTTTATGCCGCTCGTTTTTTCTGCATCGGCAATGGTCTCAACGGCTGATCGCACGCTGGGAAAACGATTTTTAGCATACATATCAAGACCCGTTCCAACGGTAAGTGGATCTTTGTGGGCAAGGTATTCGCTGCAAATATCTGCAAGACTTGCATTTTCATACTTTGCAAATTCTTTACCCAGTGCATAGCGCAAATTTTTTAGTCTCTCATTTTCAAGGCTCTCCCGTGCTGCACTCTTTACCGCCTCAATTCCGCTAGAAAAACTATACTGCAGCAAGAATGTTGCCGCCTTCGCTCTATTTGTTTCGTTTGTGCGCTTATTTTCCACCACTGAAATGAGCAGATCTATGCCGTCTTTTGAGCCAATCGCAGCAAGAGCTTCATAGCATTTATAGCGCAGATTTGTATCCGTATCATTTTTTGCCCGATACAAAAGGCTCGGAACAGCACTTTTTAGCTTGAGTTTAAGAGCCATGCTTGCGGCTTCTGAGCGAACGCTTAGGTGATTGTCCTTAAAGCCCGCAATGATAATTTTTGTAGACTCGTCTTGTGTAAAATTACTTAAGCCTTTGAGGCTTGCAACACGAATACGCGGATCAGTGTCCTCAAAAAGAGCAATCAAGGGAGTGATTGATTCTTGCTTTTTCATATTCCCTATCGCCTCAATAGCGACTGCTCTCATGAAAGAGTTTTCATTCTCATCTTGGGCTATTTCACTCAGCTTATCCCATGTTTCAACAGCCTGCAGCTCGCCTAAAGCACGTACTAGTGATTGCTTAACAGGGACGGTTAGTGTTCTGTCAAAAAAGCTTGTTAAAAATAAGGCTTCCTCGTTTGAACCAATTTTCCCTAGTGTTGTAATGCTCGCCTCAAGGTAGTCCTCGTTTTCATTTTCAATTAGCTCAATAAGAGGGGGAATAGCAGCGGTAATTTTTAATGCTTCAATATATTTTAAAATTAAAAGTCCTGTGGAACGGCGAATCGGTGTGATATCGGCAAGGGCTTCAAGGCAGTAGTCCGTTAATCGAGCGTCTTTTACTTGCGTAAAATAGCTAATCGCTTTATCACGAATGCCTGAGCTTTTTGTTTTTTGAAACTCAGCGTAAATTTCATCAGAAAATTCACTGTTTTCTTCTTGAATGAGGGTCGTAAGTAATCCGATAAGCTCATCTTCAAGCCCATACATGATAGTGTCAAGTCGTTTTTGCCTTTGATCTCCATCATCCTTGGTGTCTTGTGCAACAAGAAAAAGGCTGTTAAAAAGCATTGTCGTAAAAAGTATTGTGCTAAAAAATGTTTGTCTCATTATAAATCCTTTGAACATCGCGTAATTTTTGCTGTCCGATTACTTCTTTGTATATCGGCGCAAGAAGGCATCTTTGAATGCAATAAATCGATTTTCCTCAATAGCCTTGCGGGATTGTAAAATCATGTCATGCAAGAAGTAAAGATTGTGATAGGATGCAAGCATTGAGCTAAGGATTTCACCGCTTTTATATAAATGGCGTAAATAGGATCGTGAATAGAGTTTGCATACTTTGCAGCCACATTCACTGTCAATTGGGGTGAAATCACGCGTGTATTGTTCTTTTTTTATATTGATACTTCCGTCTCGTGTGAAAAAAGAGCCGTTGCGTGCATTGCGTGTTGGCAGAACGCAGTCAAACATATCGACGCCGTTTTGAATTGCTTCTAAAATATACTCTGGCGTGCCAATTCCCATAACATACAGAGGCTTTTCCTTTGGCAAAAGCGGAGCGGTGAACGCCAGCATTTCTGCATATTTTTCTTTTGGCTCCCCAACTGAAAGTCCTCCAATTGCAATCCCTGGAGTGTCGAGATTTGTTACAAAATCAGCACTTTGACGGCGTAAATCAGTAAAAAAATTGCCCTGCACAATGGGGAACAGGCTCCCTAAATAGCCATTGTCGATTTTTTTGAGCCATTCGCTTTTTGCTCTATTTGCCCAGTCCGATGTGATTGTCAACGCTTCCTTTGCTTTTTTCCATTCAATATCATAGCCAGTGCAAACATCAAGTTGCATTTGAATATCGCTATT
>JBOFSR010000140.1:0-9927 GCA_051651645.1 Treponemataceae bacterium
CATACAATGCGGACATGTTATTTCTTGTTCTAAATAACACTCATCAACAAATTCTTCATGGCTCTCTGTATATACACTCATATAAACACAAAGCCTAAAAACGAATCTTTTTTTTTAAACAAAATGTTAAACGACAATACCATACGCTTAATTATTGAAAGCTCTTTGATTTCTTTGTTTTGTTTTTGTCTAAATGCATTCAAAGTTCTAGACATGTTTCTTTTGAATGCTCTTCTAAAAGCTTTGCTTGTTCTACCGTTCATAATCAGCCCCTTTGTTACATGTTTTAATAAACATGTTATGTTTTTTTATATCAAAATTAAATTGATCTGTTGAGTTAACAAGACACAACGTAGAGCAACATAATTTGCCATCAACTACTATGAATGATGTATAAAAAGTATCTTTTTCGCTTAACTCGTCTACCGTAAGGTATCTTTTACTTCCACAAAATTCACACTCTATATACTTTTTTTTCATTTTTATCCTCCACCTTCATTGTGTTTCCGCAAGAGCATTTGCTTTGTTCTTTGCGGAACAATTTACCCATCTCATTATCAAAATACTTAACTTTCTTTTTTTTGCCACATGTGCAAATAAGATTTACTTTTATCATGAATTCTATCTAACCCCCTCAAGATCTATTCTTATGCCTAAAATTGTTGAGTATAATTTCATTGCGTTTAGCTGAGATTTCAAAAAACCTTTTTTTGCTATATTAAGATCTTTAAATGTTTTTGTTTCAAAAAATGCTTCAATCTTTGCAGCTTTATCATCCAAGCAAGATTTTTCAGTTTTAATTCTTTCAACAAAACAAATATCTTCAGTTTTTGAAAAACATTTAAAGAAGTCTTTTCTTTCCATTGTAAATACACTTAAATCTTTATGACGTAAAACAAAATCGCCTTTTTTAACAGTAAATCCTTTAAAACTGCCCGATATTATAAAAACATCTCCACTATGTTTTACATACAAAGAATCTTTCCAAAACGTTAAATCCATATTGTCTGTTACTTCAATTGCGTTTATTATGTCTAATTTTTCCATTTTACACCTCGTCGAACAATATTTTAACTTTTTCTTTAAAATCATCCGTGCTTAAAAACTTCTCAATACCTTGTTCTACATTAAAACCATCTTTGCTCATAAGAGCTAAAACACTGTTGAGTATAATAAGCAACTCCAAATTAAGGTCTTCCATTGCGTCTTTGTATTGTTTTTCATCGTTTTTGTTTTTGCTACACTCCAACACTGCATAATCTAACTCACTAGCGTGGTTAAAGATTATACCAATGTGGTAATCATAGCTATTGTCTTTTGCATTAGCCTTTTTAGCAATCTCGTTTAAGTCAATCATTTTCAACCTCCCTTCCTGTTATTTTATTAAAAATATCTTTGTTCTCGTCGGAATACTGATAATACAACCCTTCAGTTATTTGTATATAGGTTTTACCTTCACAATTTTCAACACATAAAATGTTGTTAACATTTAAAGCTCTTTCGCAACCTTTGTCATCTTTAATAACTATAAAATTTGAATTTTCCATATTTAACCTCAAAATATTCCTAATATAGCAATTTTTACACATTTTAAATTGCTATCACACCCAATAAATTTTAGTTGTATCATTACAACCCTTCTCCCATATATACCATCCGTAAGCAGCAGCTGAGCTTTTAAAGCTTTCAAAATCTCCATTTATTGCACACTTTACTCTCTGTGAACATACAAAAAGGTGTTTTGGTGGAAACCGATCAAAAAATTTACGCCTTCTCTTACTTTCAAGGAAAGTTAACTTTAAAAACATGCAAACATGTCTTCCGCAACCAACAATTTCTAATGCTTTTTCAACAAACTCTAAGGCGTGTTTGTATGGTGGATTAGTAATAATATCAAAGTCTAATAAATCATAATTTCCTTTTAGAAAATCAGAAACTTCATCAAGTTTATAATTTCTTTCTACGATATCCGATGTTCTAATTTGTATATCTTTTCTTAATTCTGTTATTCTATTTGCTAAATGCCCATCACCACATGCTGGCTCATAAATACGTATATGCGGACTGTACAGCATAGGAAGGCTAAAAAGAAGGTCTATAGCCAAAGGGTCTGTTGCGTAAAAATCATTCTCTTCTCTGTCATGACTGCTATGACTTGAAGCGCCAAGAGTTGTAAATATCGATTTTTTGTTTCCAGTCCAGTCTTTCACTTTACTTCCTTTTTGCATTCTTCATCGTAAATACAACCGTTACATTTTCTGTCATTTATAAATCCTTTACGTCATCAGCTATATCGTCAATATTATTTTTAAGATATTCAGTTACTCGTTTATAACCTTCGTTGTTATCTTTTTCTGAAAACCCTCTATATTTTGTTCTAATTGGAAATACAGAATATTCATCGTCTTTAATTTTAATCTGTATTGCCCATCCAAAAGCATGTAAAATAGAGTTTACAAACCACAACATGCCAGCATTTCTAAAATCTTCCCAAAAATCTTTGTTATTCATATAGTTTTATTTACATCCTTTTTACATTCGTCTTCATAAATGCAGCCTCTACACTTGTGAAGCCTAACTTCACAAACGCTTTTACGCTCTCTACTGTTACTTTTTTGATCATCTTTATTTACTATTGAACACTTTAATATTTTTTCAACTTCTATTAATTGACATTCAGTTACCATATAACTATTTCCAATCTTTTTTACGTCAAAATTCTTTTTAAGAATATTTATAACGGTAGAATGACTTTTGTTGTATTTTTTTGAAATGTCCGATATTGTCATTTCGAAGCTAAAAAAATAATTAAAACAAGAGCTGAAATTAAAACAGCCAATATAATATTCAAAATAGCTTTAAGCATTTTACCCCTCCATCCACAGATTTAGTTTATCCAGTGTCTCGTAATAACCTTTATAACACTTTTCTGAAAGCGTCCTATACTCATACGCCTGCAGTAGTTTTCTATAAAAAAGTACCCTAAAGCCTCAATCTTTATTGCTTCTAAAGAGTTAAAAGAACAATTAATCTTTGTATCTTGAATAATAAGAAATTCATTGCCTTTTTCATCAAGAATATAGTCAAATTCAACATCAAACGCCTTCATTAGAGGCTCAATACCCTCAATCACATCTTTTCTTTTTTTATCAAATTCTTCTTTTTCCATTTTTATCATTTTTATCCCCTTAAATTAAAGTACTTCTTGAACGTTTCAAAAGTTAGGTTGCCTTTGCTGTATTCAGTATATTCGGCGATCTCTTCAATTGTTGATTTTTCATAAATATGCTTTTTTGTGCATTCCTCGCTGCACAAATACTCGCCGTCGCAAGTGGTCTCGTCGTAAACATAATCATCAACGTTAATGTTAATTTCATTTCCACAAAAAGCACACTCAACGATACCATTATCATCATCATCATTTTTCCAGTCGTCAAACTCTTTCAGGTAATAATCAGCTGCATATCTTACCATTTTCCAACCTCTAAATAAAAAAACCTGCTGTATCCGTGAAAATACCGCAGGCTTTAATCAGCCAAACTGATTAAAAATATTCACGGCTATTTTTAATCATTCTGTTTCAATCACTTAAAAGTGATATTTCTTATACTAATCACTTTTATTTTATTTGTCAATCACTTTTATTTTATTTTTGAAAATATTATTTTGTTTATTTTCCTGTTTATACAAACCTCTTTGTTGTCAATGATTTTTTCTGAAAAACCATTGACAATAAAACATATTCCAGTTATTATAGAAATATAAATGATTCATTGTTAAACGATTTATATGAAAACGAATAAAGATAACGAGGGCAAAGCGTCCTCGTTTTTTTTGCTCTTTTGAGCCAAATTCTTATGATGAAATAAACAATATTATAAATCAAAGCGAATATCTTAAATATTACAAAGAATTAATACCTGAAGCTTGCAATAAAATGATTAACAATCAATTATTTTTTGCAAATTTGCCGATAATATTAATATGGGAATATACGGAACAGAATTAGTAGAACGTATAGATTTGTTACTCTTAAAAATAAAAAAGAAACGTATAGATGTATGTAGTTATGCAGGTATTTCAACACAAGCTATAACCCACTGGAAAAATAAAGGGGCTATGCCTTCTATTGATACAGTTATAAAAATTGCTGATTTTTTTAATGTTTCTGTAGAATACTTAATAACTGGAAATAATGACAGCAAAGCACTTCCATTAAAGTATATTCTAATACCCATGCTGTCTCAAAAAGTTTCAGCAGGATTTGGTCATGAACTTGAAGATGACGACACTACAACCCAGTTGATTAAAATACCAGCATCTATGGCTAAGTATAAAAATCTTAAAGCTCTTTCAGTAAAAGGGGACAGCATGTATCCAACTCTTTCTGATGGGGACATAGTAGTTTGTGATTGTATTAAATATTTTGACGGCGACGGTTTATATGTTATAAAAACTGCAGGAGATGAGTTTGTCAAAAGAATTATAACTACCAATAAAGGGTACTCTATAATATCCGATAATAAAGCATACCCATCTATTTTAGAAAAGCATGACGAAGTAGACTTAATAGGAAAGGTTAGATTGTCGCTGCAAAAACATTGATAAGTATAATTATCATGACACTACTTATGACACTAAAACAATTAAAAATATACAGGTTTTTAGCATAATATTTGAATATATTTTCAAATAAAAAAACAAAATAGTACGTAACAACAACAACTTATCTTAATAAGTATTGTTTTTGCTTTATAAGGAGATATTAATGAAAGTGGAGTTTTTTAAGCAGAAGGCGGATACAGCCAACATTTACAAACTTGACGGCAGAGTGCCTATACGGCAGGCTATCCCTTTTGGTTTCCAGCATGTTCTTGCAATGTTTGTGCCGAATATTGCACCCATTCTTATTATTGTGGGAGCGGCAAATGCATCGGGGGTAATGGATATTTCAACCGTTGCAACAGGACAGCTGATACAAACATGTATGTTTATTGCAGGAATTGCAACGCTCATTCAATTATATTCTATTAAAGGAATAATTGGATCACGCCTTCCTGTTGTTATGGGAATTAGCTTTACCTTTTTAGGCTCCATGATTGCAATTGTTACAACATCAGGCTTTAGTGGCATGGCAGGTGCGGTTTTAATTGGTGGTATTTTTGAGGGGCTTTTGGGGCTTAGTGCAAAGTATTGGAGACGGATATTTACTCCCGTTGTTACTGCCTCTGTTGTTACCGCAATTGGGTTTTCTCTTTTATCAGTTGGAGCGAGAAGTTTTGGCGGTGGCTATGTTGATAACTTTGGGGCAAGCCACTACTGGGCTGTTTCAGGGATAACGCTCGTTACGTGCTTTTTAGTAAATATCTTTGCTAAAGGAGTTTCTCGTCAACTCAATATCTTATATGGATTGATTGCAGGCTACATTACAGCCTTAATTATTGGCTTTGTAAATCCCTCTCTTTCAATGATATCTTTTGCTGGTGTTACAAAAACAATCGAACAGACGGGCTTTTTCTCTTTTCCCCGCATACTACCCTATGGAATTTCATTTGACATTGGCTCTATTATTTCAGTTTGTGTTGTGTTCTTAGTTTCTGCAGCAGAGACCATTGGGGATACAACGGCACTTGTTTCAGGAGGGCTAAACCGCAAAATAACGGAAAAAGAAATTGCAGGATCCCTGTCTTGTGATGGCTTTTTGTCTTCTATTTCTGGATTGCTCGGCTGTACGCCTATCACATCCTTTTCACAAAATGTGGGGCTCATAAATATGACGAAGGTTGTTAATCGCTACTCAATTATGTTTGGTGCATTACTTCTCATTTTAGCAGGTATCTTTCCACCTGTGGGAGCCTTGCTCGCTACAATTCCAGACCCTGTGCTTGGTGGCTGTACGGTTATTATGTTTGGAACAATTATTGCAAGTGGTATTCAAATGCTTGCAAAAGCGGGTTTTACACAACGCAATATATTGATTGTGGCGCTGTCGCTCTCTGTTGGCATTGGCTTTACGCTAACCTCAGGCATTTATAGCTCAAGCCCTCAATTAGTACAAGATATTTTTGCTTCAAATCCTGTTGCAGGGGTTTTTCTCATTTCGCTCATTTTAAGCCTTGTACTACCAAAGGACATGGAAGTAATACCGCTATAAAGAATAAAAGTGCTTTTTGAGGTGGATTGTAACAATCTACCTCAAAAGCCTTTGATAAGAAGTTGTTGAAAAGAAATTGCTAAGAGGAAACTTTAGCAACGAGCTCTTGCATTTCTTTTTCTGTTAAGGTACCGCGTCTTACAGCAACAATAACGCCCTTATCATCAAGGATAAACGTCGTCGGTATTGCTTGTACGCTATATACGCGTGCAATAGAGCTTTGCCTGTCAAGAAGAATGCTAAAGGTAAGCTTATTTTTATTAATAAAATCTCTAACAGGTTTTATTTGCTCCCCAACATTCACCGCAAGTACAGTAATGTTCTGTGAATAGTTTTGGTGTATTTTTTCCATAGCAGGCATTTCTTTCACACAGGGAGGACACCATGTTGCCCAAAAGTTTAAGAAAACAGGCTTTCCTCTGTAATCAGATAATTTAACATCCTTTGCCTCGAGTGTTGTTAACATAAAATCGGGAGCTAAGTTTCCAACTTTTAAGCCAACAGTTTGAGCAAAGGTGTTTGCCAATAACGCCAAAAAAACAAGAACTACTAAGTTACGTTTCATAAAATCTCCTAAAAATTATATTATTGCATTACTCATACATTTACTTTTACACTCACCGCAACGAATACATTCCAAATCGTTTATTTCATTGCAATTCATCTTGCATTCTTTTACACAGGCCTTACAGTTTGTGCATTTATCTTTATCAACCTTAATACCAACAAGAGCTATCTTATTAAAGAATGAATAAAAAGCTCCAAGAGGGCAAGCAAATTTACAAAAGGCACGATATTCTATAATCATAAAGGTAGCAAAAAAAACTAAAATAGTAAACTTTAATAGGAATAAAGATCCTATAGAATCCCGTAAATCTTCATTAAATGCTAAAAGAGGGATTCCTGCTTGAAAAGTCCCTGCAGGACAAATAAATTTACAAAAAGCAGGAGAGGCAACACCCAAGAACGAAAATGAAACAATAGGCAGAACTATAACAAAAACAAGTAGGATTGCATATTTAATATATCGAAAAGGCTTTTTTATAAAGCCTCGCGGGATTTTTGGCGTTTTTAGTTTATAGGAGAGTTCTTGAAGCCAGCCAAACGGACAAAGCCAGCCACACACAAAGCGAGCGAAAATGCTTGCAAAAAAAAGCAAAAAACCTACCACATACAAAAGAACATAAAGACCTGAAGTTAAAGCAAGTTGTAAAGAGCCAATTGGGCAAGAAAAAACTGCAGCAGGGCAGGAATAACAGTTCAAACCAGGAACACAAAACGATTTTAACTTTCCCTGATAAATTCGGCCTGTAATAAAACCTGTTAAATGAAAATTCGTTGCAAGCGTTATAATACATTGCGTTATTTGCCTTTTATATAATTGTAAAAAAGCCACTAGCCGATTCCAATACATTCAAGGCAAATAAAAACTGCTTTTTGTAGAACAGAAATAAATCCATTTTTGAAAAAACCAACGAGAATAAAACTCATAGCAAAGGATGCTAGTAAAATAGAAAAAAACTTTTTTTTATTCATAATTTATACAAATATAGGTAATAAAAAAGCTACCCTTTTCGAGTAGCTTTTTATAAGTCCTACGTGCTTATTTTGCAAGAATTGCTTTGAATTCTGCAATTTCTTTTTCTTGATCAGCAATAATTCTTTGTGCTATTTCTTGAATTCGTGCATTTTTTGATGCTTTTGCAATTTGCTTTGATGCATCAATAGCTCCTTGGTGATGTGGAATCATGCAAGCTAAGAAATCACGAGAGACATCATCAGTCTCAGCTACGTTTGACATAGCTGTCATCATTGATGACATTATTTTTTTTGCAGTAGCGTCAAATTTCTGTGTTGATTTTGGTGCAGAGATATTTTTTAACTCGCCATTAAACTCTTGGATTAAAGCCTTAAACTCAGCAATCTCTTTTTCTTGAGCCTCAATTATTTTCATGGCAATCGCTTTTACTTCTGCATTATCACTTGTTTCAAGCAAAATCTTTGAAGAATCGACAGCACCTTGATGATGTGGAATCATATTCTCCAAAAAAGAAATTTCAGGATGTTTTCCCATTGCCATCGGTTGCATCATCATAGGAGAATGCATAGCCATCATAACTTTCTTGCTCATCGACATATCTTTCATGCCTCTCATTTCTTTTTGAGCAAATGCATTGCTTGCAAAAAGAACCATTCCCACTGCCATCATACTAAACATAATTTTTTTCATCTTCTTTACCTCTTTGTCAAATTGTGATAAATTAATGATAATACTATTATTATTAATAAGTCAAGTTATTTATATACCAGCGAACGGTATAAACAACCAACAGTACTGTATATAAAACGATTTATTAATTTTTGCTAAGAAAAAGCATACTAATAACAATAAGAGAGGTATACCGTATGATTGAAGTAATTGTAACAAACACTAAAGAGCTTGAGGATGCAACTAAAGGAGGAGCAACACGCATAGAACTTGTTTCTGCGATGCATGAGGATGGATTAACACCCAGCGCTACCGTCCTTTTAGAAGCATGCATATACGCAAGCATACCGATACGTACAATGGTGCGTTTTCATAACAATGGATTTGTCTATACAGAGGCAGAAATTGAGGAGATATGTCTTTGGATCAGTAAGCATAAACACCTGCCCATCGATGGCTTTGTTGTAGGGGCTTTAACAAAGAACAATTGCATTGACACAGCCTTCCTTGATAAGGTTACAAAAAATTGTGGAAACAAGCCTTTAACATTTCACCGAGCCTTTGATAATTTAACAGAAGAACAACAATTTAAGGCTCTCGATATATTGAAAAACTACCCTATTGATACCATTTTAACAAGTGGTGGGCGAGTAAAACCCATTAATCAAAACCTAGAACATCTCTCACAATTAGCAAGTCATGCTCCAACAATCAAAATTTTACTTGGCGGTGGAGTCAACACAGAACTTGTAACGCAATTACAAGGTTTTCCCAACCTTAACGCGATTCATATTGGAAGTGCTGCACACTATGACAATGATTTTTCAAAGCCAATTAATCCTGCAAATATTGCAAACCTTTATAGTCTGCTCAATAAAAAATAGCTTTTTTCTATTTTAGCAACACAGTTTATATAATTGCTCAAGGTCTTTTTCTTTTACCATAAGGACTGAGCAATGTGCATTTAAAAGGATTTTTCGGTACGAAGTTGAAAGCACATCTTTTTGATCGACGCCCTCACGCTCAAAACCACCAAGTAATACAAGACTAATGTTCATTTCATCGGCAACAGAAATCACTTCCGACCACACGGCTCCCCGACGAGTAATTGTTTCAATTTCTACACCTTTAGATTTTCCAAGTTCGCTTACATAGTCAAGATAACGCACACCGTCGGCTGCAAGAGCATCTTCATATTCAAGGCTTTCTTCTTTTATAAAAAACTTACTCAATGTGAGCTGCTTTAGTGTTGCAGTATCAACTACATAGAGTGCTTTTACATTACAGCGATACAACTTTGCCATCAACACTGCATACTGAGCTGCATGAATTGACGCCTCAGAACCGTTTACTAAAACAAGAATATCTTTAAATAAGGGCTTAATCATTGTTATCTCCTTTACTTTTGGAACTTTTTCAAAACATTATACTATATATCAGCATGGGTATTTTGCTTAGCCTTTAAGTTTTTCAAAACAAAAATATTTTCACGTTCTCTCTCTTCAAGAATGCTCTCAATATAAATCTTTGTCTCTTTTGACTGCGGAATAACCATTTTATCAAG
>JBOFSR010000141.1:0-3659 GCA_051651645.1 Treponemataceae bacterium
CTTGAAATGACGACGACAAAAAAAGTTAAACGAAATTACGCAAAGTAATGTCAAACTCAAAATTATTTTCAATGATTGACAAAGCCGTCTTCGACTACAAATTTATAGAAGACGGTGACAATATTCTCATTGGGGCATCGGGCGGTAAAGACTCAACCGCCTTGTTGCATTATTTTTCATACCGCAAAAAACGTGGCACGGAAAATTTCACTTTTGCAGCCGTCCACATTGCAACCGAAATTGGCTCGCCGCTAAGCCCAGAACTCGAGAAACTCTATGATTCATGGGGGATTAGCGTAATCAAAATTCCTGTTATGGTTTTAGAGCGGCTCAAAGAAGGACGCAAAATGAATTGTTGGTGGTGCTCCACTCAGAGACGAACCGAGCTGAACAAATATGCCATGGCAAACGGCTTTAATAAAATCGCACTCGGCCATCACCTTGACGACATCCTTGAAACTCTTTTGATGAACGCCCTTAATAAAGGCGAGCTTTCCACCATGCCACCACGACTTACCTACGATAAATATCCCATAACCATCATTCGCCCCCTTTGTTTTGCCGACGTTGAAACCATCATCGCTCACGGAAACGCAAATAATTTTATCAACGCCACTTGCACCTGCGACTATCAGGACAATTCTGGGCGAAAAGAGGCACGCAGCCGTCTGAGCACGCTCGCCAAAACTCCCGCCGAAAAGCGCCGATTTTTTATGGCACTTCGCAACGTAAAAATGGAATATCTCACCTATCCTCCCTGTGATCAGTAAGATTTCTGTATGGGCGTTCCCTCATTTAGCGAAACACGCTAAATGAGGTCGCTGCTTCCGCTTCTTCACCAGCTAACGCAGCCTGCATTGATGATGTAATATGTATTGATAAGAGATACTGAACAATAGCGTCATGATAAAGCAATTAAGAATTTTTATTCTGTAAACATGGTTGAAAAGTCGAGGTTTTGCGTGGGGCTTATTTTTCTTCAGGGACTGCATCCTTGAGGGCTTTGTGAAGATTTGTGAATTTTTTTTTGTTTTCGTCAGAGAGTTCCATTAAATTTTCGTGGGCTTCTAAAATATCGTAAATACTGGTTTTTTCTTTTTGTTTTACTGTTTCTATGTCGGCAGGAAAATCAACAGGTGTTTCCAAAACCTCAAGCAATCGCGTTAGTCCCATAGAGTTAAGCAAATCAAGACACTCGCCACAAATATTTTGGATTTTTATTTTACGTCCTGTTTGAGCTCTATATTTTTTATTAAATCCAGCTAAAAGGCCAATAAATGTTGAATCCATGTACGTGCAATCGGAGAGATCAACATAAAAACCGTCAAAATTGTCATTTTTAGCTAAGGCTACAAAAACCGATTCCTTTACTGCAGAGCAAAATTCTGCTGTTATATGGCCGCTGCCTTTAATAAAGATATTATTGTCTTTTTCTGTATACGCAATCATATCATTATTTTACAGTGATTTTGCTGAGAATGCAAGAGCTAAAAATAAAATTTCTTGTGAGAGTTTTTCAAAATCCATAATCAACTTGCTTGTATTTTATAAAAAATCTATCTATAATAAAAATGTGAGTGATAAAAACATGCCGAGTATTACGCCGTTAATGACGCAATATCAAGGAATTAAAGATAACTATCGCGATGCCGTTTTGTTTTTTCGGCTGGGGGATTTTTATGAAATGTTTAACGACGACGCGATTGAAGTTTCTCGGCTTTTGCAGTTGACTTTGACGCACCGCAGTGGAAATCCCATGTGTGGTGTGCCGCATCACGCGGCAAAAATTTACATTGCACGCCTTTTGAAGCACGGCAAAAAAATTGCTATTTGCGAACAAGTTGGTAGCCCGACAGGAAAGGGGCTGGCTGAACGAAAAGTTATTGAAGTGATTACGCCAGGCTCAACCGTAGAAGATGATTATCTTGAAAATGGCATTCACAATTTCATTGCTGCCATTTGCCCAACGCATCCTCCTAATCAAAAAGATTTCATTTCTTTTTCCTATCTTGATGTTTCAACTGCCGACTTTTTTACCTCCGCATGGAATAAAAAAGAACAAAATGAGCAAATAACAAAAGAAATTTCACGCCTTATTCCCAAAGAATTATTGGTTGCTCAGTCTCTTGAAAAAGATTCTTGGCTTTTAGATATTCAATCAACATATCCTTCGATGATAATCTCTTTTTATCCCGATTGGCATTTTGCACAGGAGTTATCGTATAAACGGCTTTTGCAACAGTTTAAAACGCTTAATTTAAAGAGTTTTGAGTTGCTTGAAAACTCTCCAGAAATTGCCTCAGCAGGTTTTTTGATTGATTATGTGTCCAAAAATCTTGGTTCTACACTACCGCATATTACAGGGATTTCTCGCTTTATTGACTCAAAATATATCATTCTTGATGAGTCATCTCGTAAAAACTTGGAGATTTTACATAATCTTCGAGACGGCACATCGCAATATACGCTGTTTGAAGTGCTTGCAAAAACAATAACGCCCATGGGAAATCGTCTGCTGCGATCGTGGCTTTCTGCGGCACTTACCGAAAAAAAAGCGATTGAAGAGCGGCAAAATCGGGTTACACTTTTTTTTACTGATCGAAAATTGCTGTCAAATGTGCGAAAAAATCTTTCAGGGATTTACGATATTGAACGCCTTGCAAGCCGAATTGCAATGGACAGAGCGATTGCTCGTGATTTGAACGCCTTAAAAGAAAGCCTGAAATCCTTTATTGCCGTAAGAAATTTTTTTACCACAGAATTGGACTTTAGTCAAACAGATTTACAGGCGAGCACTGTTCTTGTTGAGTTAATTGAAAAATCAATTTTAGAAAATCCTTCTAACACTTTGAATGAAGGTTGTTTAATTAAAAGAGGTTTTTCTGAGCATTTAGATCACTTGCATAATATTCAAGATAATTTTTCAACTATTTTGGATGATTATCTTGCCCAAGAAAAAGAGAAAACGGGAATTCAAAATCTCAAGGTTCGCTATAACCGAATGAACGGATACTATATGGAGGTTTCAAAGGGAAATCTTTCCTCGGTGCCAGATCATTTTATTCGCCGTCGTTCGCTTGTCAATGGAGATCGTTTTACCACTGATCGATTAATTGAGCTTGAGCAAGAACTCTTGAGTGCCAATGAAAAAATTGTTGATGAGGAAAGACGAGTTTTTTTAGAGATTCGCTGTCAGTTACAAAATCATATTGGCTATCTTTTTGCGGTATCGCATGAAATTGCTGAGCTTGATGCACTTGCAAATCTAGCTTTTTGTGCAAACGCATATAATTGGACGTGCCCGCAGATTAGCGATGATTCAGCTTTGGAAATTATTAAAGGCCGCCATCCTGTTGTGGAAATGCATTTGCCATCTGGGGAATTTGTGCCAAATGATTTAATTCTTGATCAGCAGAATTTTGCATTGATAACGGGGCCAAATATGGCGGGAAAAAGTACGTATTTGCGTCAAACGGCTTTGATAGTTTTGCTTGCACAAATTGGCTCGTATGTGCCTGCCGAGAAAGCAAAAATCAGTGTTGTCGATCGTATTTTTTGTCGGGTTGGAGCTTCGGATAATCTTGCTCGTGGGGAGTCAACTTTTTTAGTGGAGATGAGCGAAACGGCACATATTTTACGCAAGGCAACTCAGCATAGCT
>JBOFSR010000142.1:0-12212 GCA_051651645.1 Treponemataceae bacterium
TTGTAAAAGGGAAGAATCATATTAATGGCATTGAAAACTTTTGGAATCAAGCCAAGAGACACTTGTGCAAATTTAATGGTGTTCCAAAAGAACATTTTCATTTATACTTTCGAGAATGTGAATGAAGATTTAACAACAAAACGATTATAATCGTATGGAGTTGCAAACCAAATGCAAATAATTTATAATTTAGCTAAAAAGGAGCTGTTTTAACTTATCCGGTACAGCCCCATTATTTTAGCTTTTTTTGTCCGCTCGAATATTTGAAAGTATTTTATCTAAGGACTCTAAGGCACTTACAAACCGTGGGCTTGGTCTTAAAAAGATATTTGCATCAACCTTATAAATATTATTATTTTGTACCGCTGGAACGTCTTCCCAGTTTTCTCTTGTTTTGACATCATTTACCGATGTTTGCATATCTGATGAAATTAAAATCACGTCAGGCTTACGGGACAAAATTGCTTCCGTGCTTACAACAGGATAGGCTATATCTAAATCAGAAAAAATATTTTTTGCCCCTGCAATATTAATAAGCTCTGATATAAAAGATATGCCCCCAATAGTTGTCTGCGGCCTGTCAAAGATTTCAAAGTAGACGTTTACAGATTTGAGTTTTCTATTTTTTTTTCTAAATTGATCAATTTTTGCCTTTAATGCATTTACAACTGAAGTTGCTCTCTCTTCTGTGTTTAGAATCATTCCAATTGACTCAATTTCATTGAGAACATCATTGAGCGTTACGGTTGAAACAAGATAGGTTACAACTCCAAGCTTCTTTAATACGGGAACAAGAAAATCATGCATATCTTTGACTAAAAAAACTATATCAGGGTTAAATGAAAGTATTTTCTCAATACTAAAGCTTTTTCCATCAAATCCTCCAACTGAAGCAATATTTTTTGCAGCGGCAGGATAATCACAAAAATCAGTTCGAGCTATAATTTTATCTCCTACTCGTAAGAAGAATAATATTTCTGTGATGGCAGGGGATAATGAAACAATCCGATTATATTGTTGTGCAAAAAAGAAGGATGGCAATAAAAAAAATATGGCACAGATAAAGAATTTTTTTTTCATTTTTTCCTCATAAAAGCTGATTTAAGTGATTCTAAAGGCTGAAAAGCAACATAATGGATTTTTTATTATTGAGCCTTTGCGTCAATATATCACAGGCGATTTTTATTTGCAAGCAAAAATTAGAATATGCAACTCTTGACATAAAACCGTATTCTATGCAAAATATGCTAAGAAACACTTGTTTTTGAGGAGTAATTGGTGGAAGATACTATTTTAACAATTGAAGAAGTTGCACGATATTTACGCGTTTCTGAGCGAACAATATACGACTGGTCACAAAAGGGAGAAATTCCTGCAGGTAAAATTGGAACTATTTGGCGATTCAAAAAAGATGAAATTGAAAACTGGGTTTCTGAGCGCTTGAGTCGAAATACTACAACAAAATTAAATAATCCGATCAATGTAAAAAATATACTTTCACCTGATAGAATAATTTTTTTAAATCATTCAACAAAAAATGATGCCTTGGTAGAGCTTTCAAATAATTTAGGCACGGCTCCGCAGGTAAAAAATCAAAAAGAGCTCACAGAAGAAATTGTTAAACGAGAGGCTCTTATGTCTACCGCTATTGGCTGTGGAATTGCAATTCCGCATGTTCGTCTTTCATCAGTAACTGATTTAGTTATGGCAGTTGGTGTTAGCAAAGCGAATATTATTGATTTTCAAGCGATTGATAACGAGCCCGTTTCATTGCTTTTCATGATTGCGGCGGCGTTTAATCAGCATGCATATTATTTGCAAACGCTTTCCTATTTTAGCATTAAATTAAAAAATGAGGGCTTGCGTGAAGACCTTCGCCGTGCAAAGACACCTCTTGAAATATATGATCTTCTTACTAAATAATTGAATTGTGTAAAATTTTCGTGTGTTGAAAATGTATTTTAATAGCTTTATGAGAAATTCAAATAGCTATTGACAAAAATCTTTTTTTTCTTTAATCTTTTTAGTAATCTTGATTCAAGACTTGGTGGGTGTAGTTCAGGGGTAGAGCACCAGAATGTGGATCTGGTTGTCGTGGGTTCGAGACCCATCACCCACCCTTTTTATGCGTTTGTAGCTCAGCTGGATAGAGCAACGGACTTCGAATCCGTAGGTCGCACGTTCGAATCGTGTCGGACGCAATATTTATAAATTATTGATAGTCAACAGTTTATATTTTTTAGACTACCCATTCAAAAGGGCGTTTATAACTTAAAAAAAGCATAGTGTAAGATGATACTTTTTTACTACATTATCAAGAGAGTTAGTTATGAAAAACGCCGAGCATTTTAATAATGCCTCCATTTTCAGTATTCAAGATGGCAAACCGTAGTTATTTTTCTGTAAAGTTTAAGGACAAAGAAACGGGAAAATATACAAGTCCTATCAGTACAGGTCAATCAGAAAAGAGAAAAGCAATTGAGACGGCTTGGGACTGGTACTATCACGGGATACCACAAAAAAATAATCAAATATTATCACTTCAAAATAAAAGCCTTATAGAGAATATCAGAAAAACTGATATATCAATACTTGAAACTGAAGCCATTATAAAAGACTTGCAAAGCAGGGGATTAATCAAATCGGCAGTTATTACAGGGTCACGGCAAGATATACCTCTTGATAGCACGAATGCTCGTTTTTTTGCCCAATAATGACTTGACATTTTTTTTAAAACTCTTTATTATATTAAAACTCTTGCCGCTGTAGCTCAGTCGGTAGAGCAATGGACTGAAAATCCATGTGTCGACAGTTCGATTCTGTCCGGCGGCAAGCATAAACGGTTATCATTTGATAGCCGTTTTTTTATACCTTGCTTGTCATATTACTTTTTTTTCTTTATTATACTAGCACGAATCATGAAAATCTGGATAAAAAGCATACTATTACTGTATTCATTTATAAATAAGTTTATAATTAGAAAAACGCAATTAAAATTCTCTCAATTAATAAAACAGAAACCTAGTTTTTGTGTGCATACTCTGTGCCTCTTCAGCCGTATAGGGAATCTACGCTAGCTTTGCAATCGCCATTTTTTTTTCTTGTAATTCTATTTTCTCTTTTTACCTTATCGCACTGCGTAACGTCTTTTGACAGCACGAACAATCCCCAAGAGACTCCCCACGAAATTCAAACAACGCTAGCTGATCAGAGCAATACAAATATCTATCAAAAAACAAAAAAAGACATTCAATCAATCCTAAAAAAAGAACCTGATGTTGACCGTGTTGGCGGCTACATTTTTGCTTCATTTAAGTTAGCATATCCTGAAAAGATTCTATCTTTTTATGTTGATCAGAACGATTGGATTTTAGAGCTCCGTACGGGAGAAACGTTTTACTGGGCAAATGGTCGTATTCTCCCTAAAAAGCTAAAAGATAATTGGAGTGATTACGAAAAATATCCGTTATATGCGTACACAGGAGAAGCGAGAAATCCAAATCTTTTTACAAAAGAGATAATCGCTGAGATAAAAAAACAATCTGCGACAAGACAAAGCACCTACATTCCGCAAGAGGAATGGCTTTTAGGAGCAATTTTTAATGCGCCCGATCGGAGAAGCACAGAAACATTAATTGTCAAATCATCCTTTTTAGGCAAGCGAGTCAATATCCACCGAGAAATCAAAAATGCCTTGCAACGCGTACATATAAAAATCAACGAAGAAGCACAAATAAATCCTGTAGTTTCTGCCTTTATCGCTTCTGTTACAGAAGTTGGGGGCTATAATTGGAGAGTTATTTCTGGAACAAAACGCCGCAGTAATCATAGCTACGGTTTGGCAATTGACCTTGTTTTTAAGGGCTTTGACCGCACTCCGTCTTTTTGGGACTGGGAACGAAAGCGAAATGCTAATTGGATCACTATAGCACAGAGTAAATTATGGCAACCACCAGAAAAAGTCATTCAGTTTTTTAAAGAAGAGGGTTTTATTTGGGGCGGTGCATGGAATTTATATGACACCATGCATTTTGAATACCGCCCAGAATTAATTCACCTTGCAAATTTTTTGCCTGCCGATACGTTTTCTCCGTAGAAAAATTAAAAATAAATTAGATTTTTTTTAATAAATCATTTGTATTGCGTTGCAAAATGAATATTTGTATACTATAATTAAGAAAAAATATTTTGGAGAACTTATGAAAATTAAATTTCTTGGAATTATCGCCTTTGTATTATGCGTGAGTTTTTTTTCTCTTAGCTGTAGCAAATCGACGGAAAAAAGTGGCAAGCTAACTATTCGATTAATAACAGACGCTACAGGAACTGATGATAAGTCATATAATGCAGCAGCATGGCGCGGAATTTTAGACTATTATGGTGATACGTGGGAAAATCAAAAAAATCGTGGAATCCTCTACGATGTGGTAACATGTCAAACGCAAGATATGTATATTCCAACTTTAAAGCAAGTATCTGATGAGGGTTACGATATAATTTGTGCAACGGGATTTACCTTTGCAGATGCCCTCGCTGAGGTTGCGGCTTTGTATCCTGAACAAAAATACATGATTGTTGATGTTGACTGGATTGGCATGCCAAATATTAGCGAATTTATTTTTGCTGAAGAAGAGGGATCATACCTTGTGGGAGCAGTAACTGCACTACAAGCACTTGAGGATAATATTGAAAATCCACATTTTGGATTTATTGGCGGAATTCCAGGCCCAACTATTACAAAATTTGAAGTTGGCTTTATACAAGGTGTTCTCTCAATTATTCCAGAAGCAACGTTTGTTGATTATTACGCAAATGACTGGGGAAAACCTGAGCTTGCAAAAACTCAAGCTAAAAATTGGTATGACTCAGGCGTTTATGCAATTTTCTCTGCTGCAGGAGGAACTGGGGGTGGAACAATTGCACAAGCAAAAGAATATCGATCACAAGGAAAAAATGTTTGGGCGATTGGCGTTGACTCCGATCAATATGAAGATGGAATCTATAGTGCAAATCAATCTGCAGTGCTAACATCCATGATCAAAAAAGTTGAAACGGCAACAAAGTATATGCTAAAAGAAATTGAAGAAAATCGATTTGAAGGCAAAGTAGTTCGCCTAGACTTAAAAAGCAATGGGGTAGGATATTCTGTTGCTAATGCTGAATTAAAACAAGGTATTACTGAAAAAGTTGAAGAAATTAAAGCTGATATTCTTTTAGGAAATATTACAATTTATTCTACATACGCTGAAGCATTACGAGCAAACGCTGTTCCAGAAGGCTTATCTGCTCGAGACTAATTCAAATTGCAGTTTGTATAACCAAGCCTTTGTATAAAAGCTTTGGTTATACACTGTTCGTCAAATTAACGACAAGAGCTGTAACTGTTTCTTATACAGTGCAGCTTTCACTTCTAAACAAATCGTAAAATCTAACTTGAACCTTTTTCATATAGCTTTCCTGCAGCTTTTGGCGTGTAATTTTTCCCGCTAAAAACTATGAGTGCTAGAAGTGTAATCACATAGGGTAGCAAGCTAAAAAATTCTGCAGGTAATAAATTCCGTAAAGAAGGAATATTAATCACATAGATTGAAAATGCAACTGCTGAACCAAATAAAAGCGATGAAAGGGTAACTCCCTGTGGTTTCCATCTCCCAAAAGAAACAGCGGCAAGGGCAATAAAACCTGCTCCATTAATTGAATACGTTGTATACTGAATTGTGTATGTCAAAATTAGGCAACCGCCCGCAAGTCCTGCCAAAAAACCCGAGGCAAGCACGGCAAAGTAACGCATGTTTTTTACATTAATACCAACAGAGGCGGCTGCATGAGGATGCTCTCCGCAAGCGCGTAAACGCAATCCAAATGGTAATTTATACAATAAAATCCAAGAGGCAACGACAACAATGATCGCAACAAAAATAGTGGGATACACGCCAAAAAAGTTTTTCAGTGGAAGGAGTCCTAAATGAAAAGGTTTTGTTCTATCCATTGAAAATAAAATTTGCGACAAAAAAATAGTTAAACCTGTAGAAAGAAGATTTAAGCCTGTTCCGCTAACAGTTTGATCCGCTTTAAGCGAAATTGATGCAAAGGCATGAATTAGTGAAAAAAGCATACCAAAAAATGCCGCAAAAAGGAGCGAAAGCCAAACAGAAAATCCGCCGAGCGAACTTTCCATTAAAACATGAGCGGCAGCTGCACTAAAAGCTCCCATTGACATAAGTCCTTCAAGAGCAATATTTACTACCCCCGATCGCTCACAAATCATTCCGCCGACAGCAGTAATCAAAATGGGGGACGCCATCATTAAAATTGAGGGAAGCATTCCTAAAAAAATATCCATCTAATTTTCCTCTCTTTTTGGGGAGTTAGTGTGCTCAGGCTGATTTTTCATTTGCCACGAGATGAACATTCTAATCCCCGTACGGATTGCAACAAAAACAACAATAAGTCCTTGGATAATAGAAACAATTTCTTTGGGGATGCGTTGCGATTGCATAAGTGGCTGAGCAGTTTGCAGCATTCCAAATAACAACCCTGAAAGAAGCGTACCTACTCCCGTATTATTGCCAACAAGTGCGACAGCAATTCCTGTAAAGCCGTAATTGTCCATGCCAGAGAGAACACGACCAAAACTGAATGAGCCGAGTGCGACAATGCCTCCTGCAAGCCCAGCAAAAGCACCCGCAATAGCCATAGAAAGCATAACACTCCGCACAACAGAGATTCCAGAGCATCGAGCGGCATCATGATTAAAACCCGTTGCTCGTAAGGAAAATCCAATACTTGTTTTTTCCATTGTGTAGATAAAAAATGCAACACCGATGAGCATAATGATAAATCCATAATTTAGATTGGAGTTATTACTAAGTTTTTGAAAAAAGCTTGACGCCAAAAGTGCGGTTTGAGGAAAATTTGGCGTTTTGAATGTATTTGTATCGGGAATTGCCATTGTAATTATGCGTGAAAGATACAGAGCGATGTAATTGAGCATGATTGTTGCAACAACTTCCGAGACCTCATACTTTGCCTTGAGAAATCCAACAATCCCACCCCAAATCGCACCGATGACAATTGAGCCAAGCAAGCAAAGCACCCAATGCAGAACACTAATTTGAGGGCCAAAAAGTGCAATCACTTGGGCAATCGTTAAACCCATGATATATTGCCCCTCACCACCAATATTAAAAAGTCCAGTGCGTGCAGCAAAGGCCATGGAAAACCCACATAAAATGAGCGGCACCGAAATAGTTAGCCACTCACCAATGTAGCGGACATTCATTGTGCCACGGTCAATATTAAAGCCTGTAAGAACTTGTAAGATCGCCTTATACATCCCAATAGGATTTCTGCCAACAAGGAGAATTAAAATTGTGCCACAAAAAAAACCTAATAAAACGACTAAAACTGAAACAGCACCATCTGATCGAAGTAAAAGATTCGCAATTTTTTTATTGTAATTTATGCCTTTCATGCCAAAACCTCTGAGTTTTTATTATCTGCACTTTGAGAGCCTGCCATCATCAAACCAATTTCACGCTCGGTAATTTTATCCGCATAAGAGATTCCAACAATCGATCCTTGTGAAATTGTTGCTATTCTATCGCAAAGGTTCATAATTTCATCAAGCTCAAAGGAAACGAGCATAATCGCCTTGCCCTTATCTCTTTGCTCTACAATGCATTTTCGGATATACTCAATTGCACCAACATCCAGTCCGCGGGTCGGTTGAGCTACAATCAAAAACTGCGGCTCTAAATCAATTTCACGGGCAATAATGACCTTTTGCTGATTTCCCCCCGACATGCTTGCAACCTTGCTCAAACTCCCCTGTGCACAGCGAATATCAAAGTTTTTAATAAGCAAATCCGCTTTCTTTTTCATCTTTTCAAAATTGAGTAAAAATCCCTTACCCGTGTACGGCTTAAAAAAATAATTTTTCAAGACAACGTTTTCTGCAATCGTAAAATTGCCAATAAGTCCATGTTTTTGCCTGTCTTCTGGGATATGCCCAATGCCCGCGTGAATCCGCTGACGAATACTCAAAGAAGAGATGTCCTTGCTATTCAAAAGGATTTTGCCACTTTGAAGGGGGACAAGACCCGTAATTGCATAAATTAATTCTGTTTGCCCATTTCCGTCAATGCCTGCAATACCGACAATTTCACCCGCTTTCACATCGAATGACAGATTATTAACGGCAATTTGCCCACGTGAATTTTTTACGCTAATATTTTGCACAGACAAAACAACATCTTTTGGATTTGCAGGAATTTTATCGATTTCAAATTTCACCGCTCTGCCAACCATTTTTTCTGCAAGCTCATGCTCGCTAACACTAGCAACCGTGACAGTATCAATCAGTTTTCCCTGCCGCAAAATAGTGCACCTCTGGGCAACGGCTTTAATTTCTTTGAGTTTATGCGTGATGATAATAATTGTTTTTCCCTCGTTTTGCAGCTGCTTAATAATATCCATCAGCTCATCAATTTCTTGTGGGGTGAGCACTGCAGTCGGCTCATCAAAAATAATTATATCTGCGTTGCGATACAGCGTTTTAAGAATTTCAACACGCTGCTGCATACCAATGCTAATATCTTCAATTCTATCGCTGGGATTAACTTGCAATCCATATTTTTTTGAAAGCTGCTCAACACGCTTTTCAGCTTTTTTTAAGTCAATAAAGCCAAATTTATTTTTGGGTTCCAGCCCCAAGACAATATTTTCAGTAACAGAATAATTATGCACAAGCTTAAAGTGTTGATGAACCATGCCAATTCCAAGTTCGGTCGCCATATTTGGGTTCATCTTGGGAACTTCTTTGCCATTAATTTTAATTGTTCCGCTATCGGCATCATAGGATCCAAACAGAATAGACATGAGCGTTGACTTGCCCGATCCATTTTCACCAAGCAATGCCATAACCTCATTTTTTTTCACCTGAAAGTGTATGTTATCATTGGCAAGAATGCCTGGAAAAGATTTTGTAATTCCCTGCATTTCAATCGCATAGTCACTCATGATTTTCCCCTTTCCAGTTGTAAAGTCTACACAAGCCCAAGCTACATATTTTCAATACTGCATTATAACAGTTTATTAGCAATTTTGTCAAATTAAGTGCCAGAAAAACTGCATAAATTCATCAAATAGAGCAATTTTTGTTACACAAGCGAATCAAACAAGAAAAACTATCCGCTTGCAACAAGCAGTAAATTCGCTTAAAATAGAGGAAATGGCTACCCTTTCTTGCTTTCACTTTTTTGATAATTTTCTCTTTTTACGCAGAAGAAAAAAAAATAATTCAGTAGAAGAGATTCTTAATCAAATTGACTTACAATGGTTTGCCGCGGAGGATGAGGGGCGAACAGAAGATCCGTCGGAATTTAAGCTTCGTAAATCACGTGAAGAAGGACGAGTTGCAAAAAGCCAAGAGTTTACGGGGGCAATCGTTATGCTCTTGTCAGTCATAACGTTAATAGCAATTGCACCGTGGCTTTTTACTAATTTTATCACCATTATACGATTTTATTTTGAAAGAGCGATGAGTGCCGATTTGCTCGACGGACAACTTTCGTCAACATTTTATATTTATTTTATTAAAATGTTTTTGCCCATTTCAATTGTTGCAACCTTATCGAGTATAATCGCAAATATTATTCAAAATCAAGGATTTCTTTTTTCAACAAAGCCAATTAGTCCAAAGTTTTCAAAAATACTTCCTAAATTCAGTGAGTATCTCAAAAAAACGCTCTTTTCGTTTGAAGGTGGCTTCAATGTTGTAAAGTCCATTGGAAAAGTTATCATTATCGTTATTGTGGCATACACGCTTATAAAAACTGAGTTACCGCAACTATTAACTTTGCTCAACGTCAATATGTGGTCAGCCTTCGCATACGTTGCATCCCTTGGAGGCAGGCTTTTGCTTATTTCGGCGGGAATTTTCATTGCGGTTTCAATTCCTGATTACCTTGTGCAACGTCGTCAATTTATTGAATCATTAAAAATGACAAAACAAGAAGTAAAAGAAGAATACAAAATGCTTGAAGGAGATCCGCTGGTAAAAAGTAGACTTCGCCAAAGAATGCGAGAATTACTAAGTCAAAATATTCCGCAAAGTGTTGCAAAAGCAGACGTTGTCATAACAAACCCGACGCATTTTGCCTGCGTTATTGAGTATGACAAAAATGTTATGCCAGGCCCCATGTTGACGGCAAAGGGAGCAGATGCCTTAGCACAAAGAATTAAGGAGCTTGCACGCGAAAGCAATGTGCCAATCATTGAAAACAAACCGCTTGCGCGGGCAATTTTTGCCGAGGTTGAAGTTGGGGATATTATTCCTGAAATATACTATGAAGCACTCGCTCTTATTTTGTCGCAGGTATATAATATTTCTACAAAGTCCCGTAACAAGTGGCTTTAATCAAAAAAATCTAATCGTTTTGAATCGCATAAAAGCTGTAGATAGTTGACTTTCTATAGGTACTTCTATAATCTTACAGCATGAAAATATGGCTTAAATATTTAGGGGCATGCATTCTTGGTGTCGCCGTAGCACTTTTAAATCCTTTTATTACTGGAAAAAATATTACTTTTTTTGACTTCCTGTTTAACTATTCACTGAATATTGGAAGATACATGGTAATTCCAACCATTTTTTTTTGCATGAGCATCGGAATTTATAATTTAAGAGTTTCTCGAAAATTATTCAAAACTGCACTATACTGCATTGCAATTATTGTACCAACAACAATCTTTCTAACTCTTTTTGGAACGTTTTCTGTAAGCATTATTAAATTTCCACGAGTTGCAATTTCGGTCGAAGAAATCACCCATGTAGAAACATTGAATATTATTGAAAATTTATTAAAAATTTTTCCGAGTAATCCCTTTGCCATATTTTTAGAAAGTGATTTTTTACTCCCATTATGTATGCTTGCAGGCTTTGTTGGTGCAGCCCTTGCCTCTGATAAAACTGTCGCAAAGTTTGCAATAAATGTCTTTGACTCTCTTTCAAGTGTTTTTTATGCAATTTTATCTTTTTTTATAGATATTTTTGCTTTTTTTCTCATTGCAATATCGGCATACTGGACAATTTCATATTTCGACGTACTAAAAACAGGCACCTATAATTTTTTATTTATACTTTTATTCATAAATATGATAGTAATAATTTGTGTCATTTATCCACTTATTTTAAAGTTTGCCTTTAACGAGCGTCGCCCCTATCGAGTTTTATACGCATCAACAGCAGGATTAATCGTTGCTTTTTTCACCAGTGACACAAACATTGCACTAGGAGTAAATCTTCGCCACACAAGAGCAAGTCTTGGCATTCAACACCGAGTTGACTCTGTTTCATTGCCAGTTTTTTCCATTTTTTCTCGCGGCGGTACGGCTATGGCCGTTGCCATCTCTTTTATCATAATCCTTAAATCGTATTCGCGGCAAACTATTTCACTCTATGATATTTTATGGATTGTTTGCTCAACAAGTGTTATATCCTTCTTACTGGGAGCTTTCTCGGTCAACGGATCGTTTATTGCACTAACCGTTTTATGCACACTATACGGCAATGGCTTTGAATCAGGGTATTTGATTTTAAAGCCTGTTGCATTTTTCATAGGATCTGTTGCTACGACAATTGATGTTGCAACCTCAATTTTTGGAAGTTATATTATTGCAAACAAGCAGAAACATATTCAACGCAAGGACATACGTTTTTTTGTATAAAAGGTTCTTAAATTAGAGCCTATACCACTTAAAGAAAAATGAATAAAATGTTGTGGTATGCGAAAGAGTAGAAATAGCAAAGAAAAGCAAGAAAAACGCATTGAATATTTTATATTAGGTGCAACAGCACGAAGTGCAGGCGATCATGCAGAGTAAATTTTAAGATTACTATTTCATATTTTCACCGACTGAAAGAATTAGTTTTTCAATATCAGCAAGCGACTAGTAAATTTTCTGGTGAAATAGAGATTGATGAAACTTATTTTGGAGAAACACGATAACAAGCAAAGTTTGTATGGGAAAAAAGGTCGTGGTACTTGCGGATAAAATTCCTATTTTTGGGTTGCTAAAACGTGGTGGTAAGCTTTATATCTATATCACAAACAATACAACCACAAATATTTTACTCTCTGCTATTAATGAGAATGGTTATTCTAGACAGTATTCTGTGTAACGATTCATATGCAAGTTACAGCAAACTC
>JBOFSR010000143.1:0-4329 GCA_051651645.1 Treponemataceae bacterium
GTATAAGTAACTCGTCCAGTATCTTTTAGCATGCAATGTTCAGGGCCGCTTCCGGGATAGTCTAAGCCAGAAGCAATTGAGTAAACGGGCAAGGGCTCTCCTTTTTCGTCTTGTAAAAGATAGCTCTTAAACCCGTGCAAAATTCCCGGTTGTCCATACGAAAGGCTTGCCGCGTGATCCCCAGTATTAAAAGATCGACCAGCAGGCTCAACGCCAAAGATCTGTACCGATTTGTCATCTAAAAAGGCAGAGAATAATCCTATTGCATTTGAGCCACCGCCAACGCATGCCGTGATTGCATCAGGAAGCTCTCCCGTCATTTCAAGAAATTGTTCACGAGACTCAATGCCTATAATACGCTGAAAGTCTCTGACTAGCATAGGAAATGGATGAGGACCAACAATTGAGCCAATGCAGTAAATTGAGTTAATAGGATCTTTTAAGTAGGCCTCAAAGGCAGAGTCAACTGCCTCTTTAAGCGTTCTAAGCCCATGCGTTACAGGAACAACCGTTGCTCCAAGTAATTTCATTCGCACTACATTAGGATGCTCTTTTGCAATATCAACCTCTCCCATGTGGATTTCACACTCGAGGCCAAAGTACGCTGCTGCCGTTGCAAGAGCTACGCCGTGCTGTCCTGCACCTGTTTCCGCAATCAGCTTTTTTTTGCCAAGATATTTTGCAAGCAAGCCCTCTCCCATACAATGATTAAGCTTATGTGCTCCCGTATGATTTAAATCCTCTCGCTTCAAATAAATGCGACCGCCTACTTCGTTAGAAAGATTTTTACAAAAATACACAGGCGTTGGACGACCCTGAAAATGCTTTCGAATACTACGTAACTCAGAGATAAATTCATGGCTTTTACTAATTGAATAATACGCTTTAGTGATTTTATCCATCTCAGATTGTAGTTCTGCAGGTACAAAAGATCCTCCATACTCACCAAAATAGCCATCCTTTGACGGGAATTTCTTAAAATAATCAGACATCGCCACGCTCCTTTTTAGCTTATACGTCAACTCTTGTATACGAAATTATCGTGTATATAGTGTGTTTTAATTTACTATAAAATAAATTGTAGTGCAACATCTATAGCTAAAAGTTTTTAAACAAGAGATAGATTTTCAACGAAAGAACTCCAACTTAATACTTCAAGATTTATACGATCCCTAAGTTAAAATGATAGGCTTTGTTATCCTTATATACAATAATGTGCGTTGTATTTTCAACAAAAACAATTGCATGGCGATACATATAATCAATGTTAAAAGGAATATTTGCTTGGGCGGCATTTTCAAAAACTTTATTTTTATACGCAGTTTGTATAATACTTGTTTTAAGCGGTTTATAAACAAGATTATTAAAAATTAATTTTGGTTTGCAATTATGATGCATAAAATAATCAAGAACAACTGATTCTTTTAGCGGCAAAAGATTTTCACTTTGGGCAAACTCATATAAGGCCAAATATACTTCATGAAAACCTTTTGCAGCGACATCAAGCCGAATAAAAAAATCAAACACGTCAAAATGTTCTATTATATACTGCATTGAGCGTGAAAAAGAGCCGCTGTTATACACTCGCTTAGTGCACACCTCAACTTTTTTGATAATTGCTAAGTCCTCTTGAGAAATAAATTGATTTTTAATCACTTCATACGGTGCAGATGACTCAAATTCATAATGATACTTGCACGCTTCACTTCTAATTTTTGTACCCTTTAATAGCTTCAAAAATCCCAGCTGCAACTCTTGAGGATACAAAGCAATCGTCGTATTAAAAGTCTTCTTAAAGCTCGCCAAGTCCTCATAAGGCAGCCCTGCAATCAAATCAGCATGAATTATAGGAAGTTTGAGTTGACGCATCTTTTGTATGACGGTCTTACTGTTTTGGGGTCGATCAATTGCAAAAAGGCTTTTTTGATTAAAAGTTTGAATGCCAACTTCAAGGCGAAATAACGGACGGCACGAGTTAAGCAAAGTAATTACCTGATCGCTGAGGCTTTCAAGATTTACTTCAAACTGAAAAACTTGATCATCTTTTGCGTGGTTATTGATATACTCAATAATCTTATACGCCCTCTCGTTATCAACATTAAAAGTACGATCCAAAAATTTAATAGTTTTTACATTACAGGCAAAAATCTTATCAAGCGTTTGAAAAACAAAATCCAATGAAAAAAATCGAACTTTTTTTTCTAGTGACGACATACAATACGAGCATCGATACGGGCACCCACGCGATGTTTCGATATAAAATATTTTATTGGGATCAAAGTACGATTGATCATACGGAGAGCATAAAGTCTCAAGATCAAGCTCTTTAATCGGATAATCAGCATTTTTGGTAACAATATTATACGGATATTCAAGCGGTTTTTTGTTAATAATACTGTCAAGCAAGTGATCAAAGGCCTTCTCGCCCTCACCTTTTATCACATAATCAAAATCATCAAGCAAGGCAGAATACTCATAACTTACCTCAATTCCCCCAATGATTGTAATAATTCCATGTGTTCTAAGCTCGGCATTAAGTCGCTTTATAATTTCAAGATTCCACAAATAACAGCTAAAGGCTACAATTTTGTACCCCCCAGCTAAAATATGCGTAAGTATTTCATTTTCATCATCTTTGATTGTATACTCAATATATTCACACGCAAAGCCTGTATTTGCTTTAAGCAAGCGAACGGCAAGATTTTGATGAATAAACTTTGTATTGATAGCAACAAGTAAGGTTTTCATTTTTTGCAACAAAAACCTAACAAGGCTATCGTTAAAGAGCTACACAATCTCAACAACAACAGTATTTTTCGAGTTTGTAGCCTGCGTTGTAATATACGGGACTTCTTTGCCATTCAAAGTAATTTTTGTTTTACCTTTTTGCAACCCCTTTGGATTTTTCACGCTGATGTCAAACTCGGCATTCTTCCACCGACGATTTGCAGAAAACTCCTTCCAGTCAGAAGAAATACACGGATCGACAACAAGAACAAATTGATCGTCCTTAAACTCAACACGAATCCCCAATATATAGTGAGTCGCCGCATAGTATGCCCAACCTGCAGAGCCAGTAAGCCATGGATGGCGAGCTCGCCCATGTGCTGAATGCTCTTTTCCCATAACAAACTGACAATACGAATATGGCTCGGCTTGGCGAACTTCAATCAAATCATTTTGTCGAGCGGGACAAATGGCATCATAATATTCTACCGCACGGTTTCCACCACCAATGCGAGAAAGTGCAACCCATGCCCAAGGATTTGGATGGCTAAAGATAGCTCCATTTTCCTTAATTCCCTTATATACACGAGTTAAAAACCCAATATCATCATTTGGAGTGCCATACGAAGGTGCGTTTAAGTGCAACCCCCACGGAGTTGCAAGGTACGTATGCAAGTTTTCAAGCGTCTTTTTTGAACGCTCTTCATTTGCAACGCCTGAGGCAACCGCCCACGCATTTGACTCAAGGTGAAATTTACCTTCGGTATCTTTTTGCGTACCAATTTTTATACCTTTTTTAGTAATACCCCGAATATACCACTCTCCGTCCCAAAGCTCATTTTCACAAACTTTTTTTACATTTTCTGCCATTTTGCCATAAAACTGCACGTCAGCATCTTTTTTGTAATATTTTGCAAGCTCTAAAAAAGATTCCAAAGCCCAATAATGCAAGAACGAAACAAGAGCAGACTCTCCGCCTCCAAGATTTAAGCAATCATTCCAGTCAGCACGTAAACCTTTGCAAACACCAGTTTTACCTACATGCTCAGCAGAAAAATCTAAAATCTTTTTTAAGTGCTCGTAAACGCTACCCTGTCCACCGTCAGCATAACCGAGTTTTTGTTCAATAAAATCATCATCGCCCGTCTCTTTAATATACTCAGCAATTGCAGGAATAAGCCACAGTGCATCATCAGAGCAGGTGTGCTCAAGCCCATGCACTAAATCCGTTACACTTGGCTCAGGTTTTACCGTTGGAGATTTAAAGGGCAAAGGAGCGGGACGATCTGGGTCAAAAACAGCAGGATCAAAAAGATGTAAGCCATACCCTGTTGAGGTCAGCCCTCGCAAAAGCTCAATAATTCGTTGTTTTGATTTTTTTGGCTCAAAGGCAACCGCACACATTGCGTCTTGTGCCGTATCACGATAGCCAAGCCCTGTTCGCCCACCAACTTCTATAAAAGAAGCAAATCGAGAAAAAATAATATTCACTTCAGCTTGATACAAATTCCACGTGTTAATCATGGTGTTCATATTTTGATTCGGTGTTTTAATTTGCAAACTTTCTAAACGCTCATTCCAAAATACGCGTAAGTCAGAAAA
>JBOFSR010000144.1:0-8342 GCA_051651645.1 Treponemataceae bacterium
TTGTAAAAGGGAAGAATCATATTAATGGCATTGAAAACTTTTGGAATCAAGCCAAGAGACACTTGTGCAAATTTAATGGTGTTCCAAAAGAACATTTTCATTTATACTTTCGAGAATGTGAATGAAGATTTAACAACAAGGGAGTTGCAAACCAAATGCAAATAATTTATAATTTAGCTAAAAAGGAGCTGTTTTAACTTATCTGGTACAGCCCCAAAAGTTTTATTTAGTTGTACTCGCAGTTTTTTGAGTTGTCAAGAAAATAAAAAAGGGGAGTTACTTTTTTTATAAAATCAATTGTTTGATTATGCGATGTATGTCTTTTTTGTCTAGTGGTTAGGCACGGAGTTTTTATTTTAGCTGGAACAAATTCCCTGCAATGACGAACAGGCTGTCACCAATTTTCTCAAGGGTCTTAACAATATCAATGTATAATAATTCCGCCTTGACGTTTGCACCGCTTTCAAGTCGCTTCAGGGCAACTTTTTTCAGGCTTTTACGAAACGCATCAATTTTGTCTTCGTAGGCTTGTGCTTGGATAATATCTTCATCAGAAACGCGCGTGTTAATATGGGTTTCAATAAAAGAAATAAAATCACTTACCAGTGAGCTATAGGGGATGAGCTGATCGGTATCTTCCTCTGAAAAAAGCATTTTCTTTTCAATGCTTCGCTTTAGCAAGAAAGCCGTTTTGTATGTATCGTCGGTAATATTTTCAATCTCATCAACAATATGCAACATAACAGGAATATTAGCTTTTTGCTTATCGCTGAGGGCAAGCTGTTCGCAGTTAATCAAGTATCGTGAAAGCTGCTCTTTCATTTGGTCGGCAAAATCTTCTAGCTCGGTTAATTTATCTATTGTCGCAATGAACGTTTCATCACGCTTTTCAAAGCCACTTTGAATATATTGATACATGGTTGATGCAACTTTTGTCATGTCAATGATTTCTTTCTCAGCTGTCATGATGTAGGCCTCGGAGTTTTCTCGAATTCCAGAGGTGATAAAATCAAGCTTATATACATCGGGCACTTCATCTTTTTTAGGTTTAATGAGTTTTTTTGTGAGCGTTGCAAGCTGTGTAACAAAGGGCAAAAATAAAAGGCTACATCCTACGTTAAAAACTGTGTGCAAGGTTGCCAGTTGAGTTGCAATATCTCCAGAGCCGCTTGGAATAAAAAATTCCACCACTGATAAAAGTGGGTGTAAAAAAATGATTGCAACAACACTGCCAACTACATTAAAAAGCACATGAATTAACGCTGCCCGTCGGGCATTTACCTTTGCCCCAATAGAAACAATGACGGCATCAATTGTTGTTCCAATATTGCTTCCTAAAACCATTGCCGCAGAAAACTCCCACGTCAAAAGCCCCTTGTGTGCCATAGTGATAATGACTGCTGTTGCGGCACTTGAAGAATGCATAAGAATTGTAATGCTAATTCCTGCTAAAACAGCTACGATTGTGCTAAAGCTGGAGTTTGAAAACTGTGCAACAAGCTCAATGCTTTCTGGAGACGGGTTTGGAATTGCGTCTGAGAGAAAGCCTAATCCCATAAATAATAAGCCAAAGCCCATTAGTGCTTCGCCCAAGCTTTGTTTTTTTAGTCGCTTTATATTTGATAAAAGAAATCCAATGCCAAATAATGGAATTGCAATCGCTCCAATTTTGAATTTAAATCCTACAAGAGCAACGATCCATGCGGTAACAGTTGTTCCAATATTTGCACCAAAAATAACGCCAATCGACTGAGTGAGAGTCAAAAGTCCTGCATTAACAAAAGAAACAACCATGACTGTTGTGGCACTTGAGGACTGAATAACAACCGTAACAAAAATTCCTGTTAAAACTGCAAAAAAACGGTTGCTCGTCATAAAGCCTAAAACCTTATGCAAACTCTCTCCAGCACTTTTTTGAATTCCATCACTCATTAATTTCATGCCAAATAGCAAGATGCCAATACTGCCCAATATTTTGAAAAATATAGATACCATGAGGCATAATATATTATGAAAAAACTCTTTTCAAGACCTAAAAGATGTTATATGATGAATTTATGATGAAATTTTTTACATTTACATATTTTGCTGTTTTTTTGCTTTTGAGTTGCTCAAAAAATTCGTCTGCATCATCGCTTCCCTCAGAAGACTTCTCCGATACTAGCTGGGAAAACGTTGATTATACGTATCATATTTTGTTTGGCTATAATTTTAATGATGAAGATTTTATTCAAAAAACGATTGATGTTTTGACAGAAACCTTTGGCACAAAAGAAAACGGCGGACTAATCTCGTACTCTGTATATCCTACTGATTATTTAGCTGGAAAGCGAACGCGAATTTCTTCTCTTGCGGATATTCGTGAGACAGAAAATGTGCAAGGAATTATAACGCTTGGGGCTCCAGAGGGAATTTATTTGCCCCTTACAAAAATGCAAGATGCAGGCTGGGATTATCCTGTTTATAGTTTGTTTTCGCAGGAAAATGAGTTAGTTTCTCAAGGGATTTCAACCTTTGTCATTGACAGTGCGACAAAAAATGAGGAAGGCGACGAACAAATTGCTATCAATCCTGATGGTGTGCCGTCACTGCTAGTAAAACTAATTCATTTTATGAAATCAAATGTAACAATGGAGAAAAAAGAAATAAAGCAGCAACTTGAAAAAGTTCTTGATGAATGGAATGTTAGCTCTTATATTGATGGCGAAACGGGATTAATAGCATTTAATCACTTTGTCATTGAAAAAAAACAGGAGTAAAAATGAATTGTATTTTTCAGCAAAAATCACTTTTGATTGGAGATTTGCAAGAAATAAATACTTTAGAAAATAAAAATACCGCTCGCCTGTTAATTGTTTCTGACAGTCACGGTAGTTTGTCTACTCTTGAAGAAATTGTTCGCCAGTTTGGCCACGACTGCGACGCATTCATTTTTTGTGGTGATGGCTTGCATGATATTATAGCTCTCATGGAGAATGCTCTTAGCGATGAAAAACTTTTGGACTGTTTGCCCCCCGTTTTTGCCTGCGTGCGAGGAAATGGCGATATAGAGCAGTATCGGATTCAAAAAAATGATACGCTTGAGCCAACGTTTTTACCCATACATTTTCAAGATCGCTTGATTTTTAAAGCGGGTTCACGTACCGTAATGATTGTTCACGGACATAATCATGGCGTTGACGCTGGGATTGAAATGCTTTGCGAAGTGGGAAAAACCTACGATGCCGATATTATTTTTTATGGACATACGCATCGCCCTCTTAGAGAGGAGTTACACGGCACATTGATTATAAATGCAGGTAGTATTTCGCATCCGAGGGGAGGTTTTCCGCCGAGCTTTGCCATTGTTTCGTATCCTGCAGTTTTAGAGCGATTTCATGTTGATTTTTACGAGATAAAAGAAAAACTTCGTGGAGGGAGAGAATTTAGCGTGATGAAGTAGTTTTTAAAACTAGTTTTAGAAAACTTGCTTTGCTAGATAAATCCCCAAAGTTGCGACTACAAAAATGGTGATGAGCATTTGGATTAATCCATAAAAAAACAATTTTTTGGGATTGATCCACCCTGAGCTTCCTGCAAGGGCAACGTACGGCATAGCCGATGGTGCGGCAAATGCAAAAGATGAAATCATGCCAATTAAAACGCAGACAATGGCGGTGTTGACGCTGCCGTTTGCCAGTGAAAGCGGAATTGCAGCCGTTGTTACTAATGTTACGGTAACAAGATTTGAAGAAAGATTTGTTTGTAGTGCTGCCCACGAGATAAATGCAAGCACTAATAAAAAGGGGCTTACTCCTGCAAGTTTTTCGCTAAAGGAGCTTACAATCCATGTAGAAATTCCTATTTCTGGATTTGTCATTGCAGATCCAATGGTTAAAGCTGCTGCCGTCATCAAAAGACTTGCCCACGGAATCCCTTGAGACAGACTTTCTGGAAAACTCAAGAGAGGCTTTCCTTTTACGCAGATGACTGCAAAAAGAATGCTTGTTAGCATCGGAGGCATTGCGGTGCCGAGTGAACTTATCATTCCCGCTGAAGGAAAAATCGTTTTGAGAAGTGATGGCAAAATCCATAATAAAATCATGACAAAAAAGAGGATTACGATAATTTTTTCGCTGCGATCGGCTGGTAAAAAATCTTTTTTTAGCTCTTGCGTGTCAATATTTTGAATCTCGCTAACATCGGGACGGTAAAAAAATCTAAAAACTACAATCATTAAAACAAAGCAAACTAATCCAGCAGGCACGCCAACGAGCATATATGCTAGGTGATCAATGCTAAGTCCCGTTGCTTTTTCATACGCTCCCATTGCCATGAGGCTAAAAACGTGTGAAACTGGCGTCATTCCTGTTGAAAGTGAGGTAGAAAAAACAAGTCCTGCCATCAAAACTGCTGCAACTTGCGATCCTTTTTTTAATTTGAGCATTGTGTATATTTGCTCAAGGATTGGTAAAAAAATCATAAATAAAACAGTCGGCGAAATAAAAAGCCCAATACAAAGCACTGATAAAAAAAAGAAGATTATAAAATTCCAGCCATTTTTTTTTGCCAGCGGGTGTGAGATAAAAGCAATTGCACAGCGTCGTAAAAAGGGAGTTTGTGAAAGTGCATGTGTGCAAATAAAGGTGAAAAGGAGAAAAAGAACGGTTTCATTGCCAAATGCATTAAGTGTTACTGTTTTGAAATTCATGCTTGGCATTACTGCAATAGCAAAAATTGCAAGCACGCTCGCCCAGTCAATAGAAATTGTCAGCCATAGTAATAATGATCCAAAAAAAATACCAAAAACCTGCATTCCATTTTGTGGTAATCCAAGTGGAGTGGGTAAATATTTAAAAAAAAGCATTGAACTGAGAGATAGAAATAGAATAAGGTTCTTTTTTTTCATTAAAAATGATCTTTTAAAGAGGCATTTGTTCAATTGGCTTAGAATCTTTTTTTTCTTTTGTAGGTGTTTTTTTATCTTTGGGCTTTTTCTTGCTTGAAATTAAAAATGGCAGAGAAAAGAGAATTCCTGCACAAAAGGATCCAAGCATTAAAACAATAACAGGAATGTTTTTGAACTCATAAAAGATAGCGGATATATCGGTTTTGTTGTCAAGATTAAATCCAATAAAAAGAGTGATAAGAACCATGACACTAATAAAAAAAATTAATTTTACAGGCATTCTTGCAGTATAGCATCAAAATCGCTTGTCGTCAATATCTTTTGCGATGTTCAAAAAAGGGGAAATCCTTTTTGACTCAAAGGCTTTTTTTTCTTTGGGCGTTCCCTACTTTAGCGTCAACACGCTAAAGCACGTCGCTGCGTCCGCTTGTATCTTTTGAAATACTAGACAGAGCCTTTCAAAAGGATACCGCTTCCCCAGCTAACGCAACCTTCATTACCTTAAACCTCACTCTTTACTCAGACTAAGAAATATCCTCATCACACACAAACGATCTACTCAGTATACGAAAAAGCTCCTGTGAATACTGAACTTTTTTTTCTTTAGGTGAAAACTTTTTTTCAACTTCTTCTGTCTTATCCTGAAAAGAAGTAAAAATCAGACTGTCGTGGTATATGCAAAACTCTTTTCCCAAAGAATCTTTTTGTAGCTCTAAAACAAGCAGGCACGTTGGAAAAGCATTTTTCGCCACGCTAATGTTATAATCTTTACAGTTTTTAAATCCATGCTTAACATAATTTGCAGGATCGCCCCAAATTATAATTGCCGCAACCTGCATTTTGCTAGCAAGCTCTATTGTTTTTTGCAGCAATGCCGAGCCAATTCCCTGCCTTTGATATTGGGGCAAAACGCAAAGAGGGCCAAAAGTCAACGTTTCAAGGCGTTTCCCTGTTTCCGAAAGCAAATAAGACTTTGTGTATTTGATATGCCCAACAATGGTAGGATTTGCCTCTTGGTCATCTAAAACGGCAATAAAATTAAGCTCTGAAATAAAGTCCGCATGATCACGCATGCAATGCACTAGAACATGCTCATCACAGCCTTGCTGATAAAGGTTCCAAAAAGCCTCACGTGTCATATTTTCTACAGCAAAAAAATCTTCTTTTTGCTCAAGCCTCAGTTTTATATTCATACAAATAGTCTACAACAAAAAAAGTATTTTATAAAGAGCTTTTACACCAGCTTTATAAAAATAGTAATTCCTGTTAAAAAATAACTAACGCTTGCTTTTTTAATTGCTTTGCAGTATATTTATATCAAAATATTTTGATATGAGGTTGATGTGTATTTATCGAAGGCGGAAACGGCAAAAATTTTTAAGGCATTTTGCGATGAAAAGCGATTGCTCATTATTGAGCTTTTGCAATCGGGGGAAAAATGTGCGTGCGATTTAATTGAGGAGACGGGGATTGCTCAGTCGGCGTTGTCGTATCACATGAAAATTTTATGCGATGCAGGAATTGTAACTGCCCGACACAGCGGCAAATGGATGTATTACACATTGGGCGAGAATTCTTTCAAAAAGGCGATTGCCATTCTTGAAAGTTTTTCAAAATAGTATAAAAAGAGTGGGCGGAATTTATCAGCTCAAAAAAAGTGGGGTTAAAATGTTTGAAGCAATGGGGATTTTTATTCAGGAGCAAATTCTTGGCATGAAATGGCTTAACGATGTAATTGGTATGGTGCTATCATACTTTGGAATGGATATTTTTGGGCGTTTTGGTGCGAGTGTTCATTTTTTTATTTATGATGTGATAAAGATTTTGGTGTTGCTTTCGGTATTAATTTTTGGTATTTCGTACATCCAAAGTTTTTTTCCGCCTGAAAGAACGCGAAAAATTGTAAGCCGATTTAATGGCACGCTTGCAAATATTTTTGCAGCTCTTTTAGGTACGGTTACGCCATTTTGTTCATGCTCGTCAATTCCTCTTTTTATTGGCTTTACGGGAGCGGGCATTCCAATTGGGGCTTCTTTTTCATTTTTAATCTCATCGCCTTTAGTTGATTTGGGGGCTTTTATTTTATTGACAAGCATTTTCGGTATAAAAACTGCAGCGATTTATGTTGTTGTGGGGCTTATTCTTGCAGTGATTGGCGGAACTCTTATTGAAAAACTTGGATTTTCAAAATATGTTGAGGATTATATTTTAGAAATGCAAAATATGCAAAGCGTTAATCTTGAAAGCCCTCATTTAAATTTTAAAGATCGTCTTGTGTATTCCGCTGAGCAAGTGGGCGATATTGTACGGCGAGTTTTTTGGTACGTGATTATTGGCGTTGGAATTGGGGCTCTGATTCACAACTGGATTCCGCAAGAAATCATTGAAAATGTGCTTGGTAAAAATAATCGTGCATCCGTTTTTCTTGCCACCCTTGTTGGCATTCCCTTATATGCGGATATTTTTGGAACCATTCCCATTGCACAGGCATTGTTCACAAAGGGAGTTGGGATTGGAACGACATTGTCATTTATGATGGCGGTTACGGCACTGTCATTACCGTCTCTTATTTTACTTCGTAAAGCAGTCAAAGCACAGCTCTTAGTTTTTTTTGTTAGCTATATAACAGTAGGAATTATCGCCATTGGTTATTTTTTTAACGCCATTCAGTTTTTACTGGTGTAGCGGGAAAAATTATATTTACAAGAAACAGTAATTACCTACCAAAAATTTGTTTTCTGTATTGTAAGCCTGTAGGAGTGGTCGCAAGTCCACCGAGTGCTGTTTCTTTGTATTTTTTTTGCATGTCGTTGCCAATTTCAGCCATTGCTTGAATTACTTCATCAACGGGAATGTAACTTTGAACGCCTGCAAGAGCCATTTCTGCTGATGAAAAGGCAATCATTGCACCTGCAATATTTCGCTTGATGCACGGAATTTCTACCAATCCTGCAACAGGATCGCACACAAGTCCAAGCTGATTTTTAAGGGCGATTGCAACAGGATCGCACACAAGTCCAAGCTGATTTTTAAGGGCGATTGCAACGGCGTGAGCACACATAGTTGGCGTTCCCCAAGCAATTTCTACAATTTTTGCTGCTGCCGTTGCTGTAATATCTTCACTAAAACACAAAACTATTTTATTAATTTTATATGTACTTAATCTACTGAATTTCATTTGCTTACACCTTATTTGTTTTTTAGGTGCTAGTCAAAAACCTAATTTATTTGTATAGTCAAGAGCTTCTTTCTCTAACATTTTTTTTTAATTAGGTATGAGGTCACTTAAATATTTTCTATTGCCCAATGCATTAAAATCGAGCCAATGACCAGCTTCATGAAAGAAGGTTATCATATTTTTTGAAAATCCTAACTTAGAAGATTCTTTTCTTGGTTTATTGATATTTAAATGAATTTTGTTATCCATGGGGTCATAGTAACCACCAGTTTTAGT
>JBOFSR010000145.1:0-1334 GCA_051651645.1 Treponemataceae bacterium
AATGTGCTATGTTGCCAAACGGTTCCACGCTGAAATTCGTATTGAAATTTCCCCTCTCGAGGTAAAAAATAAACTATAAGTACGGCTGCTACAAAAAAGGGAATTGCATTGCGATGTTTAATAAAAAATGGCATCATACTATAAAACTCAATTAAAAAATAAATAATTCAATGACTATCGACGACAAATACTTGCATAAGCACAGTACTCACAGGATTTAATATCAGAACATTGTTTAAAGGGTACTGAAATATCAAATAATTCGGATAGTTTTATCTTTAAATGTTCTTCAAATTCTGACAACAAAGGTACAATATTATCAAGAGGCTTCCACGTTCCGTCCTTTTGAGAAATCGCATTTGCCCCGTTCTTCGCCAAACTGCGGGCAAAGTAAATTTGTGCGTCTATCTGTGAATATTGCTCAACCTTGTGAAGATACAATCCATATAGTAATAATTGCAGAATTTCAGGACGATGCGTACTTTGTGATTCTTCAAATAAAGATGCAATACTATTGAGATGCATTTTATTATTGTTGTTTGCTCCTGTTTTATAGTCAATCACTCGACAGACCTCTCCTGCTGTAATATCAATCCTGTCGATGATGCCAGAAATAGAAACCTCCTGCAATGTGCCTCCAATATTAACGGATATTTTGAAATCCTTCATTGCCATCTCCGTATCAAGAATCGTAAAAGGGGCTCGCTTTGCATCATAGTTTAAGGTATTCAACACAAATTTCACCACACTTTTTTGCAATAACCATAATTTTCCACTACTCTTTACTTCTTCTATGTTTTCTTTGCTTCCAAGACATACCTCTGCCGTAATTTGACTGACAAGTTCCTCAATCTTGGTAGGATGAGAAAGTGCTTTGAATACGTCTTTTGTACTCATCGCATTTCGTAATGGAGTATATAAATACTCCATCGTATTGTGATAAATATTGCCTAAGTCAGTATTGGCGATAATATCATTCAAATGCTCTGGTTCTCGTATTTTGGCAATCTTCGCAAAATAAAATTTAAGAGGACAAGAAATATAATTGTTTATTGAACTTGCGGATAAAGCACTCGCATAGGTACTCGTACTAGCGTGGCTTGGAATAAATTTATTGAGTTGCTGTTGTATATCCGCATCTTTCTCAATAATTATTGGACGAGGAGGGGCTATACTAATATTGTACGTCAATTCACGTTCTTGTACATCATGCCCACTTTCTATTTTTAATTGTCGTAAATAACGGCTCATCTCCCCCGATGTAACATCAGAGCTTTGTTTATTATACAGTAATCGCACACGTTTCGCACGTTGTAATAAGCGATAAAAACTAT
>JBOFSR010000146.1:0-1349 GCA_051651645.1 Treponemataceae bacterium
CCCACAAATTAAAACTTTTTTCCCTTAATTGCCAAATCTATGATATAATTATTCTCATTCAGATTATGCACTTTCACAGGAGTTTTTATGCACAATCAATTGATTTTTGAATTTCACGTAGCAAAAAATATTCGTAAAAAATGTAACTTTGATAAAATGCTTTTTTCATCAACGGGAAATGTCCTTTTTTCTGATTTAAAACAAGTTCGCCTCTTTGCAAAAAAAGTAAACGATTTATATGATAGCGCCACTGAAGCTGACAAAATGATTAGTGCAGGGCAGCTTAATGCAATGGGATTAATTGATGAAATTTTTCATTTAGTGTGCCATCAGTATCGACAAACAAAGGCAACCACCGCGTTTAATGCCCTTTATAGCGATTTGGAAAAGTCCCTTGGCAAAAAAGATCTTGAAGAAATCCTACTCAGCTTTATAGAAGAATTTCCTGCCATCGATGTATACACAAACGCAATTTCGCCCAAAGATTATTTGAATGCACATAAAACAACAACGCTTGAAGAATTAATCATGCTTATTTTGGCAAATGAAAATCCTGCATTTAAGAAATTTTCTTTTTTGTTTGACGATAAAAAACTCAAAAATCATAAAAGCTTTGAAAAATTGTGGCGTGCTACCAAAGATTGCTTTAAAAAGCTCCCGCCGTTTGGTGCAAATGGCAACGATTTAATTACAATGCTAAAAGAACCCGTCATTTTTAGCCCGCACAGTCTTCGAGGCCAGCTCGATTATATTATGGCTCACTGGGGCACATCCTTGCTTGGCGAGTGGGTGACACATCTTTTTTCAGGGCTTGATATGCTTAACGAGGAAGAAAAGCATCAATGGCAAGACACTCATGCACAGGGGTCTGCACTTCCGCCAATGGAAGCCTATAATTACGATTTATTGATGAAAGAATACGAGCGATTTTCTCCTGATGGGGAGTGGATGCCCAAGGTTGTTTTGATGGCAAAAACCGTTTTGGTGTGGCTTTTTCAGCTTTCAAAAAAATACGCAACAGCAATTACTCGCCTTGATCAAATTCCTGATGCAGAGCTTGATAAACTTGCACAACAAGGCTTTACAGGACTTTGGCTCATTGGAATTTGGGAGCGATCAAATGCAAGCTGCACAATTAAGCAAATAAATGGAAACCCGCAGGCAGCTGCAAGTGCTTACAGCTTGGATGATTATGAAATCGCTCACTCACTTGGTGGCTGGCAGGCACTTGAAAATCTTCGTACGCGACTTTGGACGCGTGGCATTCGGCTTGCCTCCGATATGGTGCCAAATCATACAGGGCTTGACTCAAAATGGATTGTCGAAAAGCCCAATCTTTTTGTGCAAAG
>JBOFSR010000147.1:0-39639 GCA_051651645.1 Treponemataceae bacterium
CATAAATGATCTTTTTTTTATCTTCGTTATAAGCAAGATTACCAATAGATTGCATTAAATGTGTTTTTCCAAGCCCAACGCCACCGTAAATTAATAAAGGATTATAAGCTTTTCCAGGATTTTTTGAAACGGCAATTGAGGCACTGTGGGCAAAATTACTATTATCACTTTTAACAAAGGTATCAAACGTGTAGTCTTCTCTCAATGAGGGATGTGTTTTTAAGTTTATTTTTTGATGATTTATATTAATTTTTTCAATATTTTCAGTTTGATTTATATGCTGAGTAGTTTCAGATGGTGTGCTAGTTTTTGGTGATTCTAAAATATTTGGATTAAATTCAATTTCTAATTTTATATTTTTTCCATACATTTCAAGAAATTTTGATTCAATTAAAGAAATATAATTTTTTTTGACCATTTGATCTTTATAAAATGGAGTAGGAACAGAAGCTAAAATAGTATTTTCATTTTTTGTTGAAATATAATGAATGCCAAACCAAAGGGTAAATTCAGTGTCATTATTAGAGGTAACAAAATCACTATGAATTTGGCTCAGCACTTCCTTAAAAAAAACATCATAATTAGTAGAATTCATTTATTTATTATAGAATTAGATACAGTTTTTTACAAGTAAATTTTAAGCGATTGTTCAAATAATTGTACTTTTGTCTATTTTAGGTGATTATTCTAAAATAGTGATTTCAACTCGTCGATTACGACTTCGCCCTTCAGCGGTTTTGTTATCCGCAATAGGAGAATCACTGCCAAGACCTTCAGTAAAAATACGCTGATTTTCTAAAATTTTAAGTGAATGCAAATAATCCCCAACCGTTTTTGCTCGCTCCAAAGAAAGGGTTTTTCTGTTTGCTTCGTTCCCGATAGCTGCAGTATGGCCTGTAATCAATAAATCGTTTTTAGGATAATTTTTTAAAAGCTCTGCAAGTTTTTTAACTTTTTCTTTTTCACTCGCTAGCAAAACGGCAGAATCGCCCAGAAATTCAATATTTTCAATGGTGAGCATTAAGCCTTTTTCTGTTGGCGTCACTTCAATATTCTCAATATTTAAGTTTTCAATTTTTTCTTTTAAATCATTTATATTTTCTTCCGTTTGATAATTTTCTGAGTCAAGAATTTTTGCTTCGGCTTTTCCAACAAAATCCAATTTTTGTTTTTGATTTGTAATAATTGTAATCGTAAAGTTTTCATTGTAGGAGTCAACTCTGCCTTTTTCGGCATCCCATAATAATAGCTGCTTAGATTTTCCTGTAAAATGTCGCGGATAGTCTTCATTTACATTCAAGGGTTTTAAAGTATTTTCTCCCTTTAATACATACTCGACAATAATAAGATGAAATTCCTTTCCGCCAATTGTTTGCTTTTCTTTGTACGTATAGATTGCTTTCGACGGTATAATAAGCGGTTTTTTTATGTTAAACAGACGACCAACATCATGTGCTTCATGAGCATCAGCAATCCATGTATCGCCTGTTTTTAGCAAACGATCAGGAAAAAGCGGAACATCCCGAACGACGGGCATAAAATATTCGCTACTAATATCATAATTGCCAAACGGACTTCGCTTAAAAACGCTTTTGTATTCTTTTCCCCATTCCAAAGTTGATTTATCTTGATTTAATAATGATTGCTCTGATGTCATAAAAGTTGCTTCGTGGACGCCCCATCCATCAACAACATCAGTAACTTTTACTGAAATACGATTAACAATTTCTGCCTTATGATTAAGTTCATCATTGACAAAAATATCCTCTGTCATTGTTGATAAAATACGATATGAATCACCTTGTGTATACGAAAACTTAAACTCAACCTGCGAAAAAAGTTGAGCCGTGAAAAGAACACTAAAAAAAATACATAAAAATTGCTTTACCATAACTCTATTACGGCATTTATTTTAGTGCTACTTAATAAAATTTGATTAAAAAATGCATATAAAAGATTTTAATAACAGGCAAATCATTTTTCCAATTTTTATGCCGTGGTTAGCGATTTTTTTCGGCCTTTTCATGCTGAGTTTCAAGAATTTCCATGATTTTATCAACGACAGGTTGTTTTTTGTCTTCAATTGAACTATCAACGGATGATAAAACCTCGTTTCGAAAATCTTTACAATGTATTACAGGGCTTGCCGTGTATACAAGTTTGTCATGAAAAACTTGATCAGATGCCATATCCGAAGGATTTTTCTCCGAAATACGAAGACAGTTTCCATTAATCGAAACCAAAATCATAATATCAGAAAGACGTAGGTAGGAATCAATTTCACGGACACCACGTTTTGTTTCTGGCTTATCTTTTCTAAAGCGTGTGCCCGCAGGAAAGACCAGCACAATTTTGCCTTCCTTTCGTAAATTATCCATTGCTCGCATTGAGGCCATGTTAATTTTTTTGCTGCGTTCAGTTTCTTTTTCACGCTCGATAGGATCGGTAATAGAAGCAAGGCTTCGACTTGGATAAATTACAATACGCGAGTACGCTGATGCATATGCCTTTACTATAGGATTTTCTTCATTAAGCTTCATTCCTGCAATGGCAATAAGACGCTTGCCGATTTCTTGCAAATCAGAGTTTTTTGATATTTCTAATAAGTGGTGAAGTCCAGGTAAATCCATATTGCTGTAATGTTCCATCAAAATTAGGGCACGCTTACCTTGTTTTACCTGAGAAAGAAAATCAACAAAGTGGGATTCGCCATCAATACAAGATCCCTCAAGAAGAAGCTCTTTAAGCATAGGGTTCATGATCGAAAGAATATTTTTATTTCCCTCTTGGTATACATTTTTTTCAGTGATTTTTGTGTTTGAGTCATCATCTAATGACTGCACAACTGCACTCATGTTACTAAAAATCTGTGTTAAGCTTGCACCGTCAACTAATTGCATAAAATCCTCTTACTACTAAAATTGAATTATTTATCAATAAGCGTACTGTGTTTTAATTATTTGGTCAATATGATTAAAAATTGCTAAGAAATCCATTAAAAATAGAAGTTATTTTTTTATGTAGGCTTCTTCAAGTTCTAAGAGAATTTTTTCTGCAAGTTCTGGATCAGCAATTAATTGTTCAAAGCATAGAAAATACACCCAAGAAGGATACTCATTCCCATTTTTATCTGAAATTGTCGCTGCATGATTTTTTGCAATAGGTTCAAGAATTTCAAGGATTTTTTTTCGATTTTTTAGTTCACAAGATAAGTCACGTGCAACAAACCCGCAAGAACCATCAATATGAACAAAGGCTTTTATTTCTTCATCTAAATTAATGAAAGCCATGTCTTTTTCAAAAGATATTTTTTCTGATACAACTTTGTTTAATATTAGATTTATGCGAAGCGATTCATCCTTCCATACGTTGAACAAAGTATTCATATGTTGCGTTAAATCTTTATTTTCATAAATTTTTGTAATAATTTTTTTATTATCTTCAGCGGTTAATTCTTGCATGGCAGTTCCTTTTAATAAATTTGAATATTGTTGTATAAAAACATTTGATGTTTCGTTATCGTTATTTAATGTATCTAAAAATCCGTGAGCTAAATCTATTTTTTTTTGATCAATACAAGGAAGGTGGACAAGAATTTTGCTAATCTCATTGTTTTTATTTTTATTTGGGGGAGTTTTAAAAGAAGTAAGTGTTAGATACACAATGGCACTAACAGTCCAGCCACGAGTATTTTTGCAATAATCATAGTAATCTTCAAGTTGTTTATCCTGATCGGCTGCATTATTTACTTTATTTTCTATAATAATACAATTATTTTTATCATGAATTAAAATATCAATTCGCCTATTTGTATGAGTTTTGTGCTCACATTCAACAATAACGTTCCTTATATCAAAAGCTGGTATTGTTATAGGCTTATTAATTTTGCTAGTCAAGAACCTAATTTTTTCTAGTAATTTACAAAAAGATACAAGGTTTTGATGATTACCAATTTCTTGTGTGTGTGGATTAAGAATTGCCTGTAAAATTTGGCTATGCATATTTTCATGATGATACGTATTTGATATAACAGAAAAAATATTAAAGCTACTTTTGTCTTTAAGGTTATATTTTTTTTGTATTTTATGGATATTTTTGCAAAAATTTCGTATATCAGAGTTCTCAAAAATTGCTAGCGTATTTGATTCTTCCATATTTTTCCTCTCTATTATAAAAACTTTATATTTTTTGAGAGGGATAGTCAATGAAATTAATAATCTTATTTAATGGAAAGTCGTGAGTTTTGATTTTTTTGTTGCAAGTTCAAAAAAACTGTGTTATTCTTGAAAGGCTGTAGTCGACAGAAAATTAGTTTTAATCAAAATATTTAAAGGGTGCTTATGTCAAAATATGCTGATCTAAAAGAAGAATCATACAAAGCGAATATGGAAATTCCGCAGCGGAATTTAGCAATTTATACGTGGGGCAATGTTTCTGCCTTTGATAAAAATGAGGCTGTTTTTGCAATTAAACCTTCTGGTGTTCCATACGATGAGTTAAAAATCGAAGACATCGTTATTGTTGACTTAGAAGGACGCATCGTTGAGGGAAAGTTAAATCCGTCTTCAGACACTCCAACGCATATAGAAATTTATAAGGCCTTTGCTACAAGCTCTGAAAACGCAAAAAAAATTGCAGGCATTACGCATACTCACTCACCGTATGCAACGGCATGGGCTCAGGCAAAAAAATCCATTCCACTTTTTGGCACAACACATGCCGATCATTCTCCGCGTGAAGTTCCTTGTACAAACGTTATTTCGCAAGATGCAGTTGAAAAAAATTATGAGCAAGAGACGGGAAAACTTGTCGTTGATACCTATGCGAGATTAAATATTTTACCACATGAAAATCCTATGGTGCTTGTTGCAGGGCATGGGCCGTTTACATGGGGCGAAAATGCCCATAAAAGTGTCTATAACGCGGCTGTCTTGGAGGAAGTTGCTCGCATGGCATGGGTTACGCTGCAAATTAATCCGCAGGCAAAACCACTTGAAGGCTATATTGTAAACAAGCATTATGAGCGAAAACACGGTGCTAACTCCTATTACGGGCAAGGCAAATAGCTTTGATAAAATAGGCAAAGAGAGTTAAAACTTATTGCGATGATTTTGATTATGCGATAAACTGAATAAAATATTTAAAATTATAAATGGGAGAAAATAATGGCTGAATTTGTAAGCAAACTTAAGGGTTTTTTAGATAAAAGTGTTGAGGTTTCAAAAGATGCATTGTCAAAGGCGGGAGAAAAAGTTCAAACAACCGCTGATCATAGTGTAAAAAAAATTGAAATAGCTCAATTCGAATCAAAAATAAAAAAAGAAATTACTGAGATTGGAAATATTGTTTTTAATCAGTTTGATACGGATGAAAATGCTGATTTTTCTGCTATAAAGCCTCAGATTCAAGAAAAAATTGCAAATATTCATAATTTTCAAGGTGAAATTGAGCAACGCAAAGAAGAAATACAAGCAAAATAAGCTATTTTTCACGTTACTCATAACGATAGCTGTTCTTTTAAATAGAATTTCTGGCAGTCGATGGATGTGTAGACATGGATAAAATCGAAAACCTAAATGAAAATAACCGAACGCGTAACTCCAGAAGTTCAAATACAAATTAAGGACGCAATTTTAGAAGCTGACGGCAATGAAGTTTTTTTTGTGGGTCGCCAAAATGAGATGGGCGTTGTTGACGAGGTTTTTCCTGCCTCTCGTGGGCATGATTGTGCCGTGAGCGTTAATTTCTCCGCCCTTGATTTTGGTGAAATCCTCATTCATAATCATCCGAGTGGCGTGTTAAAGCCGTCAAATGCTGATATTGAAGTTGCCTCTCGTGTCAGTGAAAACAATCAAGGTTTTTACATTATAAATAATGACGCAACAGAAATTTATGTTGTAGTCGAACCAATCAAACTAAAAAAAAATACCCCGCTCGACATAGAACAGACGGCTTTGCTTTTGAGTGCAGGAGGGCCGCTCGATTATTTATATGATAACTTTGAGGAGCGTCCGACGCAAATTGAGCTTTTGAAAGACATTTGCAAGGCCTTTAATAACGGACGTATTGGCATTTTTGAAGCAGGAACGGGCGTCGGAAAATCCTATGCCTACCTTTTGCCCAGCATGAATTGGGCGTTGCAAAATAAAGAACGAGTGATTTTATCCACAGGAACAATCAATTTACAGCAACAATTAATTGAAAAAGACATTCCCTTTGCAGAAAAAATTTTGGGCAAAAGCGTTAAAGCGATTTTAATTAAGGGGCGGCAAAATTATATTTGCAAGCGACGAATGGCTGATGCTTCGAGTGAAAAAGATTTATTTACCGAAGAAAGCGATGAGTTAAAAACGATTATTCAGTGGGCAGCAAGCTCTGAGACAGGCAGTAAAAGCGATTTGTCGTTTTTGCCAACAGAATCTATTTGGACAAAGGTCAATTCTGAGTCAGATTCTTGCATGGGAATGCGATGCCCTTTTTACAATGATTGCTTTGTTATGAAAGTTCGTAAGCAAGCAAGCGACGCAAATCTTTTGGTGGTCAATCATCATTTGCTTTTTGCTGATTTAGAATCGCGTCTTGCAGGCTTGGGCTATGAGGAGACGGGCGTTTTGCCTCCGTACAAACATATTATTTTTGATGAATCGCACAGTATTGAAAATGCCGCAACCAGTTTTTTTTCGGAAACGCTTACTCGATTTCGCCTCATTAAACAGCTCAATCTTTTATACCGAGTGCGAAAAGGAGCGGTCGCAGGCTATCTTTTTACCCTTGAGCGAATGAGTAATACGGGAACTCTTTCTTCTGAAATTATGCAATCAATTCTGACTACAAAGGAAATGTATGCACAAATTGAAGAAAAAGCCCTTGATGTGCTGAATTATGATACGACATTTCGAATCTCCGCTATGACTGCAATAAAATGCGATGCCTTATTTGCCCAAATGATTGATTTTCGTACCGAAATTTCAAAGCTGACCTCGCTTTTTAGAGAATTGCTTGAAGGCATTGACGAAAAAGAGGCAGAAATCCCTGTTGTGTGGGATACAAAAAAAATCCTTTTTCGCCTTGATATGATGGGGGCGTTTTGCCAGCAATATACCGAGTGGGAAGACAAAACCGACAATGTGTTTTGGTTTGAGAAAAAACGCATGAATTCAACAGCAAAAAAAGATTCCTCTCCTTTTTATATTTCTTTTAGTGCAACCCCGATTGAAATCGCTCCGCTTATGGCTCAGGGTGTTTTTGAGCCTTTAAAAACAATCATTTGCACCTCCGCAACCTTGCAGATTTCTGGATCGTTTAATTTTTGGAAAAATCGCGTTGGCCTTAATTTTATTGAACAAAGTCGCATTGTACAAAATGATTTTGCGTCCCCTTTTCCGTATGAGCAAAATGTTTTGCTTTCAATTCCCACTGATGTCCCCTTGCCCGATAATAATAATTTTCAAGCCTTTGTGGAGCAGGCAATTGTTTCGCTCATTTTAGCATCGCAGGGAAAAACACTCGTTCTTTTTACCTCGTATGATTCTTTGCAGCGTGCGTGTAGCTTTGCTCGAAGTCAGTTAAAAAATGAGGGATTTACCGTTTTACGCCAAAATGAGGATGATCGTTTTCGCTAGCTTGAAACGTTCAAGACGAATACTGAGAGCGTGCTTTTTGCCACAGATTCTTTTTGGGAAGGCGTTGATGTTCCAGGGGAGGCACTTTCGCAGGTGATTATTGTAAAGCTGCCGTTTAGCGTGCCAAGTGATCCTGTATTTGCTGCTCGAAGTGAGGACATAGAGCAAAAAGGCGGAAATGCATTTATGCAATTGAGCGTTCCTGAGGCCGTTATTAAATTTCGGCAAGGATTTGGACGGCTCATTCGTAATGGCAATGACCGAGGCTCTGTTGTGGTGCTTGATAAACGCCTCATTGAAAAACGCTATGGCAAACTTTTTTTTGATAGCCTGCCTAAAACCAAACAGTGCATTGAACCGCTTTTCGTCGTTTGTAAAAAAATAGAAGAATTCTTGTAGGCAGTAAAATTTTATAAAAACGAGGCTATGTTCGGGCAAATCGCAAAAAAACAATACTGATAAAGACAAAAAGTACCACAGGCGACCACGCTCCTGCTAACGGCGTTAGGTGACCAAATTTCGCTAATAACATGGTAACCATTTGTGAAATATAAAATAAAACAGCGGCACAGACACACAAAACCAAACTAATCAGAAGAACATTTTTACGTGTTTTCCCAGACAGTCCTATCGATAAAAAAACAACTATAAAAAGAACGGCATGAAATGAATATTTTTTGTAATAAACTGACAGCGGCTCGGATATAGGAAGGCCTGCTCTTCGTAAATATGCAATGTAGTTTTTTGCATCGCCTGCTGAGATGGTCTCAATTGAAATAACAACTCGTTGAAATGTTTCTGGTGGTTCATCAAATACAAAGTCATCTAAAGAAGTACTTGTGGTAATGTTATTTTCTTCGTAGGTATACTTTGTATAATCGTTGAGTTGCCATGAATCATCTCGCCATGTTGCAGAGGCTGCACGAATAATGCTATCAAGCTGTTTGTCTTCATTCCGAATAACGATATACACATTGGTTAAAGTCTTTCGCGTATCGTCATAAAAGTCTGCCTTGTAAATAGTGTTTCCATTTTCGGCAAGAATGACTAATCTGTCTGAGCTTTTGGAGCGTCTAACATTCAAATACTCTTCTTGCTTTTCAACTTTTTTTGCAAAGGTTGGAACAACAACGCGGTCTTCAAAGAAAAATGATGCAATGCTAAAAATAAAAGAAAAAATTAAAATAGGAAAGGTAAATCGAAAAAGTGAAATTCCAGAAGCAAAAATAACGGTAAGTTCATTTTTAGCGTATAAATCACTTAATGAATATGCTGCGGCAAATAAAACAGATAGTGGTAAGGCAAAAGATAGGCTTTTTGGAAAATAAAGGAGCATAATATATAAAATCTGTTTTAAAGATACATTTTCAGAAATAAATTGCCACAAATTCATCAGAATATCAACGAGCTCTAGAACCATTGCAAAAAAGAAAAGTGCACTGAGGAAAACGGGAAAAAATCGCTTATACAAGTAAAAAACAAAGGTCATCGTTTAATTAATCCAAAGTAAAAGCCTGAGCCAACAACAAAAACAAGGAGGTTTGGCAGCCACATTGACCAAAATCCGCTAAATCCACTACGAAATCCAAACGTTTGTCCTATAATGAGCATTGCCCAATACACAACACAAATTAAAACGCCAATAATTAATCCAACAGCCTGACCATTATGTTTTCCAAAAACGATTGAAAGTGGCATCGCCATAAAGGCAAAAAAAATCGATCCAAAAGGCAATGAAAACTTTTTATAATATTCAAGCTCGTAAATATTTAACTGAACGCGCACTTCTTCGCCTGCCGCTCTGCGTTGCCGCAAAGAAAGAATGTCTTTTCTCAAGTCAATGGATGTTTTTTCACGGGGGCTTAACTCAGAGCTATTCGAGGGAAAAAAATCAGAAGCAAAAACGTTCATTATTGTCTTATAAGAAGAAATAAAGTCAAAATTTTCTTTTTGGCGGTTTTCAAATAGCATCATTTGTGCATCACTCATACTCAGCTGCATTAAAACAGCCTGATTTTGTGCTTGCAAAATATCAGTTTGGCGTGCTGTTATAATTCGCTGATTGTTTTTGTCATCAACATCAAAATAAACAAGGTCAGAAACTGTTTTATCTTTTACTAGCCCTATTACCAGTACGGAATTTTGCGTTCGCTTAATTGAAAAGGATTCAAGTTCAATTCCTGGATTTGACAATAAAATTTCTGTGTATAATCGATTGTAGGCTAAACTTCCTCGTGGTAGTAAGTAATCGTTTACACCAAAAGACGCAATAGAAATAAATAAGCCCAAAAGCAATACAGGCCATAAAAAAACTGTGTAGGATGAACCAAGAGCCCGAATAACAAGAACTTCATTGTCGGTTGCCATTCTTCCTAGGCACATTAAAAATCCTACAAGTGTTGCAAAAGGAGCTGATTGAGCAATAATAAACGGCAATGAATATATGATGAGCTGAAAAACTGCTAGCCCAGGAACGCGTTTTTTCAAAATATTTTCAGCCATAAGTAAGATTTGATTAACAAAGAAAATCATAAAAAAGAATAAAAACGCAATTGAAAAATAAAGCAGAAGTTCCTTGAAGATATAAACAAAAAGAACATTTTTTAGGCCTTGTTGTCGCTTAAATTCAAAGCACGCTGCATAAATTTTTTGATATTTTTCCTTAAAAGTGATTTTAGGCTCTTTGTTGCTTGGAGTCGCATCACTTGAGGCACTTTGAGTGGCAGTATCAGCTGTTTGAGAGACTTCTTCTTCAATATTTTTAATTTTTACGCTTGAGCGTTTTTTTCTAAACATGCGTTATATACCAGTTGATCCAAATCCTTTTTCGCCTCGTTCTGATTCAGATAAACTATCAGTACAAGTAAAGTTAGCACGACTAACAGGAGCAAGCACAAGCTGTGCGATTCTATCTCCATTTTTGACAACAAAATCCTCTTGCCCTAAATTAATTAAAATGACTTTAATTTCTCCCCGATAATCGCTATCAATTGTTCCTGGAGTGTTTAAGCAAGTGATTCCGTTTTTGATTGCAAGGCCAGAGCGTGGACGAACTTGGATTTCATAACCATTCGGTATTTCAAAAGATAGCCCTGTTGGAAAGGCAAAACGCTCAAAAGGCTTCAGTGTTACCGCTGTAGTAAGAAACGCGGTTACATCAGCACCTGCTGCATATAAAGATTGGTATGATGGCATTATAGCACCATTTTGCTTAATGACTTTGACTGTTATCCCCATAAAACCCCTCATTCTATAGTAGCGAAAAAAAAAATATTTTGCAAGTAACACAATAGAGAGACTTTGCTAAATCTATGACTCTTTTTTCAAATTGACTAAATGACAGTAAAACACTATACTCTTTGTATGCAAAACAATCCCTCTCATCTTCCCGTGTATGCCCAAAAAACACGTATTCTTGAAACGCTTTCTAACAATCAAGTTATTGTTGTACAAAGTCCTACAGGATCAGGAAAGACAACTCAGTTGCCAATTATTTTACATGAAGCAGGCTTTTCAAATACTGGTGTTATTGGTGTAACCCAGCCTCGCCGAATTGCAGCACTTTCAGTGAGTGAGTTTATTGCCAAGCAGCTGAATACCACTTACCCTGGTGTCGTTGGTTATAAAATGCGTTTTGAAGATAAAACCGATGTAACAACCAAGATTAAAATTGTAACTGATGGAATGCTTTTGCAAGAATTAAAGCTTGATCCGTATTTATCAAAATATTCTGTTATCATGGTAGATGAAGCACATGAACGAAGCCTTAATATTGATTTTATACTCGGATTGCTTAAGCGAATTGTGCAAGAACGCCATGATTTTAAGGTGATTATTTCTTCTGCAACTATTAACGCCGATCTTTTCTCCGCCTACTTTGATAACTGCCCCATTGTTACCATAGATACCATTAGTCATCCTGTTGCTGTGGTGTATGATCCGCCGCCGCCTGTTTCACGGTTTGCCTTCCAAGATGCATTGCTTTCAAAAATTGAAGCCACGGTGGAGCGAATTGTCGCAAACGGACAAGAGGGCGATATTCTTATTTTCTTGCACGGCGAGCGATTTATAAAAGATTGTATGACAAAGCTTTCTCGGTGTAGTGTTAGCCGAAAGCTTTTTTTAATCCCGCTTTATGGGCGGCTTGCCAAAGAAGAGCAAGAGCGTGTTTTTATGAGTGCACCATTTGGCAAAAAGAAGGTCGTTATTTCAACTAATATTGCAGAGACAAGTGTTACTATTTCTGGCATCACGGCAGTAATTGATTCAGGGCTTGCAAAGCTTAATTTTTATAATGCAAAAACTTTTACATCAAGCCTGATTGAAACAGCCGTCTCAAAAGCGTCATGCAATCAGCGTAAGGGAAGAGCAGGGCGGATTCAGCCAGGAATTTGCTATAGACTGTATGAGCGAAAGGATTTTGAAACGCGTCCACTCTACACCGAGGAAGAGATTTATCGAACTGATTTATCAGAAGTTGTCTTGCGAATGAGTGAGCTTGGAATCACTAATTTTGAGCAGTTTGATTTTATTTCTCCTCCTAAAAGAGGCGATTTACGCAGTGCTATAGAAACGCTTAATATGCTTTCCTCGCTTGAAGCGGATAATACGCTTTCAAAGATTGGTAAGCTCATGGTTGAGTTTCCCCTTGCTCCACGACAAAGCCGAATCATTGTTGAGGCAATTCTCAATTATCCGAATGTAGTTGAAGAGGTTTTGATTGCGACGGCTTTTTTATCTGCTCAGTCTCCTTTTTTGCTGCCTGATGGCGAAGAAACCGATGCACGTAAAGCTCATCATAGTTTTAGAAGCGAAAAAGGGGATTTTGTTTCATATTTAACAATTTTTACGCAGTATAATCAGTCAAAAAATAAGCAAAAGTTTTGTAAACAAAGTTACCTTGATGAGCGTGTGATGGCAGAGATTGTCAATATTAAAACTCAGCTTGAGCAAATTGTTAGCGATTTGGGCATTCCAATTGTAAGTGGCGGCTCGAGTAATAATTATTTATGTTGTATCGCAATGGGAATGATTCAATTTGTGTGTATGTATGCGGGTAAAGAAAATTATCGAAGCCTTACCGCTGATAAAATCCAGATTCACCCTGGCTCAAGTATGTTTAGAAGCTATCCCCAGTGTATTGTCGCAGGCGAGATTGTACGCACTAGCCGAATGTTCGCAATGTCTGTTTCTCCTCTTTCTAAGGATATTCTCCAAAAAATCAACCCACTTTTGGAGCGAAGTCTTGCTGGTAGCAAATCAAAAACAAAAAAGGATAAAGACAGTCGACAATTAAAATCAAGTAGAGCTGATGAAATTGGTGAAAATAGCATCACTATTGCGGGCGTTCCGTTTAGTTTTGAGAGGATCAAGGGGAAAAAACACCTTATTTTGACGTATAATACTTTTTTTCCTGTTGCAAAAGAAATTGAAAAGTCTACAAATACATCGTATCTTACGCAATTATCAAATTTACGCGGAAAGATGATTATTAGCCATAATAACCAAAAATATGATGTGCTAAAAGGTGAACGGTTTGACATAATTCTTAAGGCGACTAATAACCTCAATCTTTTGCCTGTTGAACCACAGCAGTGGCCAAAAAAAGTTAATTTTACAAAATCGGAAAACCTTGACGAGCTTCTTACAAATCTTTCATTTATTTTGCGAGTAACGCCTGTTAAACAAAAGTCTGCAGAGCTTGGATTTTTGTGTTTGTTTTGTGATGATGGTAAAAGTCGCCAAGAAAGCACAACCTACTGGTTTAAGTCTTCACGGGGAATATTAACGGCTATACATGAAAGTCTTGCAAGTCTTGAAATTTTGATAGATGAAACTGCGGATAGTATAAATGATGAGCAAAAAGAAAAGCTCAATAATGTTTATCGCTTGCTTAACATTTTTTATAAGTAGCTTGTTATAAAATAAACAAACTTAAAGGAAAAAATATGAGTAAACAATGCATTCGCCCTTCGTGGGATGAGTATTTTATGGAACTTTGTCAAACAGTGGCAAAGAGAGCAACTTGTGATCGAGGCCGAAGTGGCTGTGTGATTGTTCGAGATAACCAATTGTTGGTTAGTGGATATGTCGGTTCTCCGAGTGGTTTGCCTCATTGCGATGAAGTTGGACATAAAATGAAAAAGGTCATTCATGAGGATGACTCAATTACCCAGCACTGTGTTCGAACGGTGCATGCTGAGCAAAATGCAATTTGTCAGGCAGCAAAAAGAGGAATTGCTATTAACGGTGCAACGCTTTATTGCAAAATGACGCCATGCCGAACGTGTGCAATGCTGATTATCAACTGCGGTATCATACGCGTTGTCTGCGAAAAAAAATATCATGATAGCGTTGATTCTCTGGAAATGTTTGCTAGTGCAGGAATAGAAATTATTCATCTTAATGACGAGGTACAGCAATATACAAATATGTAATATTGCTCTCGTTGTCTTAAATACCTTTGCGTAGATTAAGAAAAATAATACTTGATTCTATTTTTTCTTAATTTTGATTGATTTTTCAATTTCTCTAAAGTAGTTTTCATTTGCAAGAAAGACAGGATTTGTTACTGTTAAAATAAATAATGCATACGTGCTAGAATTCAGCTTTGTCATAAATTTGATGTCGCGAGTTGTAACATAATCTTCTAATGATAGCGAAATATTTTCAACGCGTAAGGTATTTTTTGTCTTTTCAAGGCGGACTTGCGGAATATTGATACTAACACTTCGATTATTTGACAAAAATGTTTTCAAAAAATAATCAAAATCAGTAAATTTTTTACCTTTAAAAGCCTTTTCATCAATAGCAACAAGTTCTAAAATTAAAACAGCATTATTTTCTAAAACCCACACGGAATCAGTTTTTTGTTCCCAATAATTCGGTAACTTTACGTTCATAAAGCCACTTTCAATTATTTCTGATTCATATTCGCTTGGAAGTGAAAAAATTGTATCAGGCGTCATATTAAACTCGGGCATTCCCGTAAAATACGCAAAAGAGAGGTCGTCATTATCCTCAAGGCTGCCCATTGCGACCATATCTAAAACGGCATTTCCATTTGGGGCTAAAATACGACGGATATTAAAAATCGGTACATAGGAGTCATACAAAATCGTAACTTTTCCACCGAATTGATGAAAGTCGTCTTCGGTTCGCAGTGTTTTTGCAAGATTTTTTCCGTTTATATTTTTCCGTCGAATGCCAAATTCATACAGCATATCGTGCAAATAATTGAGTTTTTCTACATCATCTGCCGTCGTTGGCGTGGTAACTTTTTCTGCAGCAATTTCAACAAACGCGCTTTCAGGCTTTAGCGAAATAAGAATTTCGATATTTTTTGAGCCAAATGTTGTGTTGGGCGAATAGTAGCGTAAACCGATTGTTGTGTCATCAAAAAGCAAAAAGCCAACATAAGTTTCATCGTGAAAGGTGGTGTCGCGGTAAAAAACGTAGTCCCCTGATTCGGATGGCATAAAATCGACAATGCCGGGAAGGGCAAAAATGCGGACTGTCGTGCAAAGCACGGCAAAAATAATTTTTAATTTCATATAATCCTTAGGTTGCTAAATTGCAATAATTTCTTCTGAGATTTTTTGAACAATAAAAGATGATGCGTCATTCATATCGACAAGCTCGGCGGTATCGTTTTTGCGCATTTTAATTTCGATAAGAGGGAGATTTTTCTCTCCGATGACAACGCGAAGCGGAATGCCAATTAAATCCATGTCTTTGAATTTTACGCCAGTACGCTCATCACGATCGTCAAGCAAAACTTCAACGCCAAGACTGACAAGGTCGGCGTACAAAGTATCTGCAATTTCTTTCATTTTGCCGTCATACTTAATCGGAACAATCGCCACTTGGAACGGAGCAATACTCATTGGCCAAATAATCCCGTTTTCATCGTTATGCTCTTCGATAATGGAGGCAAGTGTGCGGTCAAGCCCAATGCCATAGCAGCCCATCGTGGGAATTTGCTGTTTTCCGTTTTCGTCTAAAAACATTACGTTCATTGACTTAGTATATTTATTTCCAAGTTTAAAAATATGGCCAAGCTCGTTGCCTTTTTTTGTATAAAATTCTCCACTGCAATGTGGGCAGATATCGCCTTCTTTTACGGTGCGAATATCGCTTGTCATAAACGGCGTAAAATCACGATTTAACTCAACATGGGCAAAGTGTTTATCTTTTTGCAATGCTCCTGTTATCGCGTCGTGCATTGTGCTTACCGACTCATCAATAATAATAGGAACGCTTTTTAGATGCACAGGCCCTGCAAATCCGACGGGAGCATTGGTGATTTTTTCAACATCGGCATCGCTGGCAAGTTCAACCTCGCTCGCTTTTAGTGCGGAGGCAAGCTTCACCTCGTTGACTTCAAGATCGCCTCGAATACAAACGGCAAAAAATACTTCTTTATATGCACCATGATTTTCTTTTTTTAGATTTTTACAAGATTCAACGCCGTCTAATGAAAGTTCGCAATTAAGGGCTTTGTAAATGAGCGTTTTAATAAAACTTTTTGAACTCGTTTTAAGAAAAGCACTTAATTCTTCAATTGTTTTAACGTTTGGTGTATCAATAACTTCAACAGATTTTTCAGTTTTTGCTTGCTCTGGCGTATCATTTGCACAGGCAGCTTTTTCATCATTAGCTGCATAATCGCACTTTTTACATAAAATTAGAGTGTTATCGCCAATCGTGCTTTCCACCATAAATTCTTCTGAGCCGTTTCCCCCCATTGCACCGCTGTCGGCACTCACAGGAATTACTGAAAGTCCACAGCGTTTAAAAATATTTCGGTAGGCTTTTGCAAAATCAGAATAAACGGCATCCAAACTTTCTTGCGTTGCATGAAAAGAATAAGCGTCTTTCATGACAAATTCACGTCCACGCATAACGCCGTATCGAGGGCGAATTTCATCACGATATTTTGTGTTAATTTGATAAGCGATAATCGGAAGTTGTTTGTAGGAGTCAAGCTCATCACGAATAAGAGCGGTGAATGCTTCCTCTGCGGTAGGACTGATAACTAATTGCTGATCAACACGATTTGTTGCACGAAGCAAGCCTTGTCCCATTGTTTCAAAGCGTCCACTTTCTTGCCATAACTCAGCTGGCACCACCACAGGAGGCTTAAACTCAAGAGAGCCGATTGCATCCATTTCTTGGCGAATAATATTTTCGATTTTTCTAAAAGAGCGAAGCCCCAACGGAAGGTAGGCAAAAAGCCCATTTCCCAGCTTGCGAATAATCCCTGCTCGAAGCATTAATTGATGGCTGGTAATAACTGCCTCTGAAGGCACTTCCCGTAAGGTTGAAATCATGGTTTGTGTTGCTTTCATGCCTCAACTATACACAAAAAATAAAAAGTATACAAGATTATGCTTGTAACTGGATGCTATTTTATATTTTCGCAGGCTTGTAAGACATTGCTTATCAGCATAGTAATTGTCATTGGGCCAACACCTTTAGGAACTGGCGTAATAAATGAAGCGATTTTGCTTACTCCCTCAAAATCAACATCTCCGCAAAGACGATATCCCGTTTTTTTGCTTTCATCGACGATTCGGCTAACGCCAACGTCAATTACTACGGCATTTTTTTTAATCATTTCTGGCAAAATGGTCATTGGTTTTCCAACGGCAGAAATTAAAATATCTGCACTCTGTGTAAAATATGCAAGTTTTTTTGTTTTTGTATGACAAAGAGTTACTGTTGCATTGCAATTCTTGCGCGAAAGCAAAATAGACAAAGGCGTGCCAACAATATTTGATCGGCCAACGATAACTGCGTGTTTTCCTTCTATTAGAATGTTCATTTCTGTTAAAATTTTTACAATCCCGCTTGGAGTGCACGGCAAAAAACACGGCTGACCAAGCATCATTTTTCCAATATTGATTGGGTGGAATCCGTCAACGTCTTTTTGCGGACAGATTGCACTAATAATTTTTAATTCATCAATGTGTTTTGGGAGCGGCAATTGAACTAAAATTCCATGAACCAAATTATCCTCATTGAGCTGATAAATTATATCAATTAAGGCATCTTCTTCAATATTCTCTGGTAATTTGATGGTTTTATCACGGATGCCAGTTTCAGCAAGTGCTTTTTGTTTTGCACTCACGTACGAAATGCTTGCAGGATTTTCGCCAACAAGAATAACTGCAAGACACGGTTGAATATTTTTTTTAAGAAAATCGTTTGCTTTTTGAGTCAACTGCGTTCGTATATTTTTTGCAATTTCTTGACCATCTATGATTGTTGCACTCATTATTTTCCTATTTTATTTTGCAATTGGAAGAATTAATTTATCTCCAGTGCTAATATTATTTTTTTTAAACCAGCCTTGAGGCACTTCCAAAGCATAACGAACGGAGGTTGAACTTGGGACGCCTTGTTCACTGAGCGGTTTCATGTCAAAAATATCTCGGATTGTTCCCCGTGAGTCAATATATGCAATGGATAAAGGTACAAATGTGTTTTTCATCCAAAAGCTCAAAATATCATCTTTTGAAAAAATAAAAAGCATTCCCATTCCCTCAGGGATTTTTTTTCGATGCATAAAACCTTGTGAATGCTCTGCCTGAGTTTGCGCTAATTCAACTTGTATGGCTAGCGTTGAGTTATCTGCTATTCGTTCTATTTTTATCGTTGTTTGTTTCATTGTTGACTTTTCCGTACAGGAAGCGTTAAAAAAAATGAGAAAAATTAAAGCCGTTGTAAAAAGATTTTTACGTATTTTGTGTATCATAAGCTATCCAAAAATTCTTGGCGAATAATTTCTGTTGCTGATTTTTTTGTGCTTGAGTCTTCTTGTAAACGATTAAATGCGGCGACGTCAATATATTTGAGCGTTAAAGGTCTTTCTAGTACCATCATAACTTTTTCATTTTCCCATAAAATTTTTTGAGGTGTTACAGAAACGGGCTCCCCATATTTATTATTAAGTGCGGTAAAAATTGAATGAAAGTCCATTTTCTTTGTGTTAAAATTAATGATAATTACATAAAGGGCATTTTCAAAAAACTGGAACCAGCTTCTGCCAATGTATGAATTACCAACAGTTTCTATTAAAATACGATTTTGAGTTGGCAAGAGCGAAACATCTCGATCCCCCCGAAATCCAAAAATTGAATTTGCGATCAAAGCTTCTTTTGTACTTTCAAAACTACTGCCGAGTGTTATTCCCTCATACCCATTTGGAAGCTCCAAAAAAGAGGTTTCCTCTGTATCCGCAAGGGCAAAAAGAAGTGAAAAACTCCATAAAGATAGTATTAGAAAAGAAATTTTTTTTTGTATGTACATATTTCTATTATCGGCTTTATTTTAAAAAACATCAAAAGCTGGCTTAAAAAATAAAATCCTTTTGCTTATATTTCAATGCCAAGAAAATGTTTAACGGCAAGTCCTATGCAAAATGATATTACCGCGACACTTAAGCTAATGCCAGCCATTTCGAAAAAGCGTTTTTTGAAATTAAGCCCTTTTGCAATGCTAATATAGTACGTGAAAAGAAAAATAATTGCTACTACAATAGTGAGCATTATACCAAGCGGAATTGCGAACAATGATGTTGGTAACAGTATATATGGTAGAATAAGGAGCACGACAGTGCAAAGGTATACGGTGCCTGTATATAGGCAAGATTTTAAAGGATTGTGATGCCCCTCTGATCGAGCTGAAAGATACTCACTTGATGCCATTGACAGTGTTGCTGAAACTCCTGTAATAAGTCCTGAAAAAGCAACTAATTTATTGTTCTGTAGAGCAAAGGTGAGTCCTGCGAGCGTTCCTGTTAGCTCAACTAAGGCATCGCTTAAGCCCAAAACAATTGAACCGACATATTGCAATCGTTCTTCATCAAGCATGTTTAAAAGCTCTTTCTCGTGCGAATCCTCTTCCTTGGATATTTTCATAGCTTCAGGGATTTCCTTTAAAAAAGCATACTCATTAGAAGCTCCTACTTCGCCTTTTTCCATATATTTAAGCACGAAGGTAAAGCCCAGCAATCGAGCTAAAAGCGTATACCACCATATTTTAAACTTTTTTGGTGTTGACGGAATACCTGTGTAGTTTTGCCAAAGTTCCGCGTGCGTTTTCTCTTCTTGAGCAATTTTCAAGAGTATGTTTTTATTCACGTCATCTTTTACAAGGTTTGCAACATTTGTATAAATATGGTATTCCGTAATTTCGTTAACTTGCATTTTTTTTATTATCTGCAGGGCTTTTTGGCTAATTGTGTTTGTCTGTGGCATGTGTTCCTCTTTTTTTACGGTTATTTTTATTATAAGTCTAAAATCTTGACTTTTGCATTTGTTGTTTCAATGAGCATTTGACAAAATGGCTCGTATTGCTCAACAGGAAGTGAAGTTTTTATAGCAATAGTTTCTAAAAAATCCTCATGTATAATTTCTGCTTGAAATGTCTCGATTGTTCGCTTGATAATTTCATACTGCGGATACTCGATGACAAAGGAAAAATCCCTTTTTTTTATATATTTTTCAATTTGGCAAATATTCAAAACTGATTGAGCTGATTCGGTGTACGCTTTTACTAAACCACCTGTTCCCAAAAGAGTGCCACCAAAATACCGTGCCGAGGTGACTAAGATGTTTGTAATTTTTTTTCCTTTAAGCACCTCAAGCATTGGACGCCCTGCAGTTCCTGACGGCTCCCCATCGTCAGAGCAACCTAAAACCTCGCCTTGTAGCCCTACACAAAATGCATGAACAACGTGATTTGCATCAAAATATATTTCTTTTTGAGCTTTCAGTTGCTGGCGTGCCTCATTTTGAGACTCGACAACAAAGGCTTCATTAATAAAACGTGATTTCTGGATAATTATTTCTGCCTTGGCATATGCCGAAAGAATATTCATTTTCCTCCAAAAATCTATAAAACAATACACGAAATTAAAAATATATTATAGGGCTTTTTACTGTTTGGTCAATTAATGTATAAAAATATTATAGAAAATTAATATAGTATGAATGTTTTTTCTTTTTCATGATTGTTGTTCTGCCACAAAATATTTAATTATTTTTTTTGCAACTAGAACTAGATAAATCTTTTTGTAGCAATTATATACAACAACTCCTTCGCTTTTGTCATAGAATACAAACAATCCCCTTGCACATTTTTTCAATAATTTGTATTCTTATGTAACTCAAAATTAGCAATCGATTTTAAAGGAGCGAATATATGAATGGCGTTTTTGATTTTAGTATTCCAGATCTTGGAGCTCGGAAAGTACCTTCTCCAATTCAATTATCTAAACAGCACGGCGATTTTATAGCAAATTACGTGCAGGATGATGATTTTGTGCGTTTTAATATAGATATTTTTGCAAATGTGCTTCAAGATAAAGCTGAGGCATATAATGGAAACTTTATTCAAAAAGCAGGGCCTCGCGAGCATTTATATTTTAACCCAAAGCACGTCCACGCAGGCATTTGTACATGCGGCGGACTTTGCCCTGGTTTAAATGACGTTATTCGTGCTATCGTTCGTTGTCTATGGCATCGCTATGGCGTGCGTCGAATTAGCGGTATTCGTTATGGCTTTAAGGGATTTTTCCCAGAAAACGGTTTTGACACTATTCCTTTAGATCCAATTTTGGTGGATGAGTGCCATAAAACGGGCGGTTCTGTTTTAGGAACAAGTCGTGGTGGTGGTGATCGAGTTAGTGATATTGTTGATGCGATTGAAGCACTCAACTTAAATATGGTTTTTATTATTGGTGGCGATGGAACTCAACGGGGAGCACTTGAAGTTGCAGAAGAAATCGAAAAACGAAATCTTAAAATTGCAATTGTAGGAATTCCAAAAACGGTTGATAACGATTTAGTTTTTATTCAAAAATCTTTTGGTTTTGATACGGCCGTTGTAAAAGCGACCGAAGCGGTATCTGCTGCTCACATGGAAGCACACTCGCACATCAATGGAATCGGCTTGGTAAAACTCATGGGACGAGAATCAGGTTTTATTGCAACAGCAACAGCACTTGCAAGCCATGAAGTTAATTTTTGTTTGATACCTGAAGTGCCATTTGACATTGAGGGCGAAAAGGGATTTTTGGCTGCTCTTGAAAAACGCATCGTCGAGCGTCATCATGCAGTTATCGTTGTTGCTGAGGGTGCAGGGCAAAATCTTTTGAAACTCACAGGAAAAAAAGACGATTCAGGAAATACAAAGCTCAGCGATATTGGCTTATACTTACGCGATAAAATTAGCGAGCACTTTGCAAAGAAAAAAATTCACATCAACTTAAAATACATGGATCCAAGCTACCAAATTCGTTCGTCCCCTGCAGCACCAATTGATTCAATTTATTGCGAGCGACTTGGAAACAATGCAGCTCATGCAGCGATGGCAGGAAAAACAAAATGCGTAGTCGGGCTTGTGCATAATAAATATGTGTATTTGCCAACGCAGCTAGTAACGCGTCAGCGAAACAAAGTCGATCCAGAAGCATCTTTATGGCGAGATGCACTCGATGCAACAGGACAACCAATTTTAATGATAAATGATATGGAGACAATAAAGCCCTATATTGATGATAACCACTTGCGAGATTTATCATTATAAAGATTATGCATTGTATTAGTTATTTCTTATAAAAAGGGATGAAATTAAACAACAACTTGAAATAAGTTGTTGTTGCTTTATTTTCTCAGTAGGATTTATTAAAATTTCTAATTTAATAGAAGTTTCAATAACGTGCTTTATGAACCAATAGTTGACAAGGAATAAATGATAAATAAAGATAACCTAAAAGATTTATTGAAAGCTTTGAACTTTGAAGAAAGCAATAATATATTTAGCAAATTTTTTAAAGATACAGAAGCATACTTAAAAGTTGACTTCAATGAAAAAAGACTTATTTACCCTACAGATAAGTCTTTTATTGTAAATGGAGACTTTACGTGCAATTTCAGTTCACTTGAAAATTTTGTTGTTTTTGAGTGTGTTCATAGACTTTTTGAAAAGGGCTACAGACCAGAGCATATTGAACTTGAGCCAAAATGGAAAGTTGGACACGGTGCAAGTGGTGGACGAGCAGATATTTTAGTAAAAGATAACTCTAATAAATCACTTTTAATAATTGAGTGTAAAACGGAAGGGTTGGAATTCAAAAAAGAATGGAACAATACTTTACAACGAGGTGGACAATTATTTAGCTACGCAAAACAAGCAGGAACAACCCAGTATGTCTGCCTTTATGCTTCCGACTTTTCAGATAATAAAATAATTCCATTTTATTATATCATTTCTCTAAAAGACAATGAAAAACTACTTGAAGAATTAAAGGATAAAAAGCCATTATCTTTTGCTGATGCAAAAGCGTTGGAAGTTGAAGATATTTACAGGGCTTGGAAAGAAACGTATAATTTAGATTATTCAACAAAAGGTGTTTTTGAAGATGATATTTTACCGTACCAAATTGGTAAAACAAAATATGCAACTACCGATCTTTTAGCTGTTGGGAGTAAAGATATTCAAAGTAAATATCACGAATTTGCAACCATTATGCGCCAACATAACGTTTCTGGTCGTGAAAATGCTTTTGACAAATTGGTAAATCTTTTCCTTTGTAAGATTGTAGATGAAAATAAAAATCCAAAAGATTTAAAATTTAATTGGAAGGGGATTGCTTACGATAGTTATTTTGATTTGCAAGACCGTTTGCAATTACTTTATCAAGCGGGAATGAAAGAATTTTTGGGCGAAGATGTTACGTACATTGATAACACCGCTATTGATAAAGCTTTTAGGTTTTTCAAAAAAGATCCTGATGCAACCAAAGAAACTATCAAAAAATATTTTAGACAATTAAAATTTTTTACAAATAATGATTTTGCTTTTATTGATGTACATAATGAAAAATTATTTTATCAAAACTCAGAAATTCTTTTAAAAATTGTTCAAATGTTGCAAGATATAAAATTACAAGATGATAATCAAGAACATCAGTTTTTAGGAGATATGTTTGAAGGTTTTTTAGATAATGGCGTAAAACAAAGTGAAGGTCAATTTTTTACACCAATGCCAATCGTAAAATTTATTCTTAACTCTTTACCGTTGGAAAATATAATACAAGAAAGTGAATTGCCACCCAAAGCTATTGATTATGCTTGTGGTGCAGGACATTTTTTAAATGAATTGGCACTGCAAATAAAACCTTTTGTAGAAAAGCATAAAAAAACAGAAATAAAGGAATACTATAAAGAGATTGTGGGTATTGAAAAAGAATATCGCTTATCTAAAGTTGCCAAAGTTTCAGCCTTCATGTATGGGCAAGACGATATAAGAATTACTTATGCGGATGCTCTTGGTAAAAATGCAAAATTGCAGGAGAATGATTTTTCAATTTTAGTCGCTAATCCACCTTATGCCGTTAAAGGTTTTTTGCAAACACTTTCCGAAACAGAAAGAAAGGCATACACTCTTTTAAATTCGCTGGATGAGAAAAGTTTAGCAACCAATAATAGCATTGAAACATTTTTTATTGAGAGGGCTAAACAGCTTTTGAAGCCAGATGCCGTTGCTGGTATCATTTTGCCTTCTTCAATACTGAGTAATGCGGCAACTATCTATACTAATGCAAGGGAAATTCTCTTGAAGTACTTTCAAATTGTTGCTATTGCAGAATTTGGATCGCAAACATTTGGTAAAACAGGAACAAACACCATTACACTTTTTTTGAAAAGAAAAGCTGAAAATCCTGCACCTGCAGATCATTGGAAATATAGAGTTGATGCTTGGTTTACTCATTCTGAAGCGGATATAGTCTATGATGATAGCAAGTATATAAATAAATACTGCCAACATATAGAAATTGATGAAACTCAATATAAAACCTTGCTTAAAGGGAATCCAAGTGATGAACTATTGGCAACAGAAATTTTTACTGAGTACAAAACGGCATTTGATAAATTAACAGAAATAAAAAATCTTATTAAACAAAAAGCATTCAAAGACAAGCCACGTATAGACAAAGAACTAGAGCTTAGAAAAAGATTTGTAGAGTTTACACAATCAATTGAAAAAGACAAATTATATTTTTATGTGTTGGCTACCGAAAATAAACAAAGAGTTTTGGTTGTAAAAGGTTCTGCAGAGAGTAAAGAACAAAAATACTTTTTAGGCTATGAGTGGAGTAGTGCCAAGGGCAATGAAGGTATACAATATATAAATCAAACTAATATATCCAACGATATAGAAGATACTGAAACAAAAGAAATGGTTCAAAAACTTTCAGGACTTCATAATATTAATACGCCTCTTTACAATCCAAATAATAGAAATGATAGTAATAAAATTAATCATTACATTCAAGAAAATTTTTTGGGTAGAGAACCAGAGATACCAGAAGATTTAAAATCGTATATCACTTTTTATAATCTTACAGACATGCTTGATTTTTCAAGAGTGAATTTCAATAAGCAAATTACTCTTTTTTCAAAGAAAATATTTTCTGAATTTTCTTCAAAGTTTGAATGCGTTAAAATAGAAAATGTTTTATTGAAAGTTGTTGGAAATACAACTAAAATACCAAATGATGAAATACATGAAACAGGTAATCTGCCGGTTATTACACAAGAACAGAATAAATTAGTTTCAGGTTATACAAATAACAAAAATGCAATTACAGATTTGCCATTAATTGTATTTGGCGACCACAGTTGTACATTTAAATATGTGGATTTTTCATTTGTTCGTGGTGCAGACGGTACTAAGTTAATGAAAGTAAATCCAACTTTATTTAGACCTAAATTTTTTTATTATTTAATGTCATTAGTAGGAGTTGAAAATAAAGACAAATACGAGAGACATTTTAAGTATTTGTTAAATATAAAAATTCCAAAGTTGCCTATGCTATTGCAAAACAGTATAGTGAAAGAATGTCAAGCTATTGATGATGAAGTTGAAAAGGCTGTTGCTTTAATTGAAAAATCAAAGAATGAATTAAAAAATATTATAAATAATCATCTTTTCGTTGGAGAACCCAAAAAACTAATTGATTTAGTAGATATAAATAAGTTTACTCATGATCCAACAAAAGAGCCAGATAAAGAATTTATTTATGTAGATATTGAAAGCATTGAAAAAGGAACAGGAGTCATTAGCTATGAGCAAAAAATAATGGGTTCGAATGCTCCTGATCGTGCAAAAAGAAAAGCTCCTTCGGGTAGTATTTTAGTTTCAACAGTCAGACCTTATTTGAAAGGATTTGCTTATGTAGAACAAGAAAATGAAGCAGCTGTTTATTCAACAGGTTTTGCTATTCTTCAAAGTAAAAATGAAGATGAAATACTGAATAAAATAATTTATTATTTTATTCAGTATTCAGATAACTTGATGGAGCAAATAAAAGCTGCAATGCCACGTGGAAGTTATCCTAGTATAAATAAAACTGATATTGAAAATTTTAAAATCCTAGTGCCGCCAATTAAAGATCAAGTAAGGGCAATTAATCACATTGAAAAACTTGAGCAGATAATAATAGTCGAACAGGCTAAAATTGATGCTTCAATAGATAAGAAAAAGGAAATAATTAAAAAGTATTTATGACCTTATTTTAAAATTTTGCTTATTGCAGAATCTCTCTTTATGTAATGCTATCATGAATAAACAAAAATCATTTTAGAGGCACTTTTTTTGTTGTAACTAGCTTGATTATAGATCGCTCTGTTTGTAAAATTAAGTAAATTTTACAAACCTCCTTGACATTAAAAAAGTTATTTGTTAGCATTACTAAATATGCGGCGATGGTGGAAATAGGTAGACACGCTAGCTTGAGGTGCTAGTGCTGCGAGGCATGCTGGTTCAAGTCCAGTTCGCCGCAATATTTTTTTTCAAATCTAGTTCTAAAATTAATCAATCAAAAAATCTAATTACTAACGTACATTTGTTTGTAGGGATTTTTTGCGTTGGGTTTTAGTACGTAAAACGAATCTTTTATCAATGTGTCAAAATTAAGGCTGAAGCATTCTGAATATTCACGAAGATGTGGGCTTAAATCGCGTAAATCATCATCACTTGCACGAGAGCAAAGCACTTGTTTTGGCAAATATTCTGGCTCTTTATTTGTTCTAAAAAATATTTTTCCGCCGTGTAATCCAGTGCCTGTGCCGTATGGGCAAGCGGTGTCGTTTTTTTCGTTATGCAAGTTAAGCACCGCAATTATTCCGCCTGCTTGATATTCGCCTAAAAAGCTTCCCGCTGATCCTCCGATTATAATAACAGGGATTTTTTTGTTGTATTCTTTCATGTGAATGCCTGTTCGGTAACCTGAATTATTTTTGATAAAAATTTTTCCGCCTCGCATTGCATAGCCGAGTGCGTCCCCTGAGCCACCGTGCACAACAATTTTGCCGTCATTCATGGTGTCGCCCACTGCGTCCTGAACATTGCCGTTGACTAAAATCTGTGCACCATTCATGTACGCCGCAAGAGCATTCCCAGGAGTGCCATTAATTTCAATTTGGCAATCACTTAAACCGCTTCCAATATACCGATGCCCAAGGCAGTTAGTAATCACTATTTTTTCTCTTGCCAGAGAGTGGTTTTTTATATGGCCATTTAAATCCTTAAAATGCAAACCGCTTGCATCAATTGTATGATTTGTCATCTAAACTCCTTCAGTCTTTATTCGCCTGCGTGCTTTATTCCCAAAATTGCAAGCTCTTTTTCATTAAGCCCAATTCCACGCAACATTAAGCGATTTCCTTTTAAGCTTTCAATTGAGTTAATTCCCATCGCTCCCATGAGTTCTTGAATTTCATGATCCCACGCCGTAAATAAATTGACCACCCGCTTGTATTCAACATCAGGGTTGAGCCGAGCGATTAATTCTGGACGTTGCGTTGCAATTCCCCAATTGCATTTTCCTGCATGGCATGAGCGACACAAGTGGCAGCCCATTGCAATGAGTGCCGCTGTTCCCACATAGCAGGCATCTGCACCCAGTGCGATCGATTTGAAAACATCGGTACTGCTTCGAATTCCGCCGCCTACAATGAGTGAAACACTATTGCGAATCCCTTCGTCTCGTAAGCGCTGATCAACAGCCGCAAGGGCAAGCTCAATCGGAATGCCAACGGTGTCACGAATCCGCGTTGGAGCTGCCCCCGTTCCGCCACGAAATCCGTCAATGGCAATGATATCCGCACCGCTTCGAGCAATTCCTGAAGCAATGGCTGAAATATTATGCACGGCAGCGATTTTTACAATTACGGGCTTTTGATAGTCGGTCGCTTCTTTGAGTGAAAAAATTAATTGACGTAAATCTTCTATTGAATAGATATCGTGATGAGGCGCAGGGGAGATTGCGTCGCTTCCTTCGGGAATCATTCGTGTGCGAGAAACGTCGCCAACAATTTTTGCTCCAGGAAGATGACCGCCAATGCCGGGTTTTGCCCCCTGTCCCATTTTAATTTCGATTGCGCAGCCCGCTTTTAAATACTCGGAGTGAACGCCGAAGCGACCAGAGGCAACTTGCACAATTGTGCTTTTCCCAAATTGGTAAAAATCCTCATGCAATCCGCCCTCTCCCGTGTTGTAAAAAGTGCCGAGCTCTTGTGCCGCACGAGCAAGCGTTTCATGAGCATGTATATTCAACGAACCGTAACTCATTCCACCAAAAAGGATTGGAAGTTTTAATTTTAAATGAGGAGAGCGATTGTCAATAATGCGACCTTTTTTATCGCGTTCAATTTTTGCAGGTTTTTGCCCAAGATGCACGCGAGTTTCCATTGGTTCACGCAAAGGATCTATCGAAGGATTAGTAACTTGCGAGGCATTTAAAAGCATTTTATCAAAGTAAATGGGGTATTTTTCAGGGTTTCCCATGCTTGATAATAAAATTCCTGCACTGCCTGCTTGGCGATAAATTTCGGTGATCGTTTTTGTTGACCAATTATCGTTATGTTTAAACGTGTTATCGGACTTAATAATTTTGAGTGCGTTGGTCGGGCATGTTGCAACACAGCGATGACAGTTTACACATTTTCGCTCGTCAGCTTTCATCATTTTGGTTTTTGTATCAAAGAAATGCACTTCATTTGCACATTCTTTTTCGCAAATACGACAATGTATACAGCGTTCTTTGTTTCGCACAACTTCATATTCAGCAGGGATATATTCAATTTTCATTTGCTTCTCCTTTTAAGGTAACGACGACAGCCTCGCCGCCTTTGGGAGACCACACTTTGTCGAGTTCTGGCGACATAACGCGAATGGCACTTTCTTCGCTGGCAACATAAAACATATCGCCTTTTTCGGCACAAACCATCGAGCGCAATTTTAAGCGATCATTTAATGCCATTAGCCCGCCCTCAAATCCTACAAGAATAGAAAATGGGCCTGTAATTAATTGATCGGCAAAGGTGTAGCGAAGATATTCGGATTCTTTTTTTTCACTAGCATTCATGCGTGAAATTGTTTGCCAAAAGGGAGCTGCCACAACGCTTGCAATTTCTTTATAGGAAAGACCTTGCTTTCGATTTAAATAGTCAACAATATACGTGATAACCTCGGTGTCTGTTTGTAAGGTGCAAGTGTAGCCATACATATCGATAGCACGGCGATTTGCGTCATACGAAGAAATCTCTCCATTGTGAACGACGGTATAATCAATTAAGCCAAAGGGATGAGCACCTCCCCACCAGCCTGGCGTATTTGTCGGATAGCGTCCGTGTGCAGTAAAACAATAGCCCTCATATTCCTCGAGCTTGTAAAATCGCCCCACGTCTTCTGGAAAGCCCACCGCTTTGAACGATCCCATATTTTTGCCACTCGAAAAAATATATGAGCCTTTAATATGCGTATTCACTTCGAAAACGCGGCGAACAACGTATTCTTTTTCGTCGAGTTGACTTGAGGCAAGCTTTGTTTTTAGCGGAGTTACAAAATATCGCCAAATGAGCGGAGCGTCCGTAATTTCTGGCATTTTTCGGGTAGGGATTTTTGACAAATTGATAATATCAAAATGCTTGTCTAAAAATTCTTCGCACGTTTTTTTTGCTTCGTTGTCATTATAAAAAACATGGAACGCATAATATTCTTTGTATTCAGGATAAATTCCATACGCGGCAAATCCGCCTCCGAGTCCATTACTTCGGTCTCGCATGATGGAAATTGAGTCGATAATTGTTTGGCCGCTAAATCGTTCCCCTGATTTTGAAAACATTCCCGAAATGGCACAGCCAGATGGAATGCGTACTTCACCTTCTAATAACACTAAAACTTCCTTTATAATTCATTTCAAATAAAAAACGCCTTCAAATAGCCATCACCTAAAATTATTGAATAGGATTTAAACCCATTATACAAGATAATTTTTGATAAATAAAATATTTGAAGACGTCTTTGTCTTTTTGCATTATTACACAACAAGGGAAAAAAGTCAAGTGACACGGTTTTCTTGGCTTATTTTAAGGTGTTGCTCAGAAGGATTATTTTTTAAGATTTCTTGACTTTTTATGAAAAAAAGGTATATAATTATTTTCCAAGCCACCGTAGCTCAGTTGGCAGAGCAGCTCATTCGTAACGAGCAGGTCTAGGGTTCGATTCCCTACGTTGGCTTTTATTTTTTGTCAAACTGTATTTTCTAGTTTAACCAAAATCACAAAAAAAAGATGCACTTTACGGTGCATCTTTTTTCATCTAAAACTTATATTTCACGGTTGAAATTACGTGTCCAGAACGATAAACATCAAACCAAATTTCTTTTTTGTTGATTGTATTTATTTGGTTGTAAAATTCTTTTACGTCTTTAACCTTTACATCATTTACCGCAACAATAACATCTCCAGGTTGAAGTCCCATAATCGCAGCAGGTGTTTTAGGCTGAATTCCAAGAACAATGGCTCCTTGAAGTTTATCATCTTCAATTTTGAACTGCTTTTTCACATCCTCAGAAATTGGGAATGGAATAAAACCTGGCCATAATTTTGAGTTATCAGAAACAATATTTGCCGTTCGCTCTTCAATTTTAATTTTAACGTCAACTTCTTTTCCATTGCGAATAACTCTAAATACGCTTGTTTCACCAACTGTTAATTCGCCAACGCTTCTAATTAACTGGTCAACAGAGCGAACTGCCTTTCCGTCTAAGGCGATTACATAGTCGCCCGCTTGAAGTCCGCCTTTTTGAGCAGGTGATCCATTAAATATCTGTGACGCCAGTGCTCCTGTTTTTCCCGCTACGCCTAAAGCCTCTTGGTACTCTTTGTTCATTTCAATTAACGAAACACCAATCCAGCCGTAAGTTACCTTTCCGTCTTTGATAAATGAATCGATTGATTTTTTTACATTATTGATTGGGATAGCAAAACCTAAGCCTTGTGAGCCACCTGAAGAAGAGGCAATCCATGTATTAATACCAATCACCTCGCCATAAATATTGAGGAGGGGCCCTCCTGAGTTGCCTTGATTTATAGCGGCGTCAGTTTGGATAAAGTCGCTAATGTTTCCAATTCCGCTTCCAGCACGTCCTGTTGCACTAACAATTCCTTGGGTTACCGAGGAAAAATATCCTAGTGGCGTTCCCATAGCAACAACAATATCGCCTGTTTGTACGGAATCAGAATCACCAAGTGTTGCAATAGGAATTGATTTATCATCCGACTCGAACGACACAAGCGCAATATCCTTTCGCTCATCAGAGCCAACAAGCTTTCCTGTAAAAATGCGGCCGTCGTATAGTTTAATAGAAATTTCCGTAGCTTTTCCAACAACATGGTTGTTTGTTAATAAATAAACGGTATTATTCGTGCGTCGAACTATAACTCCTGATCCCGTTCCTTGTTGCTTAAATTCACGTGAACTATCTTCTTCGCCTTGTTCATTTGGTTGCCCAAAAAAGAAAAACGGGAACGCATTTTGTGGTAGCATTCGTTGTTTTTTTGTTTCAACAATATCAACCTCAACAACTGAAGGCAGGACGTTTGATGAAATAGTCCTAAAACTTGTTTGTAATGCCTCAAGGACAGAAAGTGCGTCTGTTGGAATCGCTTTTCGTGGTGAATCTTCTGCAAACGCAAGGCTCATGTTACTTGGCTTGCTTTTACATGAAAAAGAAAAAAACAAAAATGACAATGTAATCAATATCATTACGAGGGCAATTTTTTTTGACCAAAACTTCATTTTAGGAAACCTCCAAAATCAATTTATTATATTATAAGCACTTATCGTAAAGTTATCGTTGTTTTTTTATATGAAAGTTCTTATAATATAATAAAAATTTATATTTTTGTCAAAATATTACCCAATAGTTGCTGTAAACGAAAATACTTCACTTCTGTTTGCCTGAAGCTTACGAATACCTTTTTTATTTTGAAGTATTCCGTCTGCGTTTTCGATATCACAAATGCCAGCCCATGGTTCAATGCAAACAAACGGTGCTTTTGGCATACTCCAAACGGCTAAAATATCTAAATTATTACTCCAAGAAGTTTTAACAAAATGGTTATGTAAACAGCTTTTAATTATCAAACTATGACTTTTTAAGTTTTCACAAATAATTGCGTCTTCGTCAAAGATTGTTTGCGTTAAGGCAAGCTCTTTTTTCCCATAGTCTTTGATTCGCGGATAATGTGTTGCATCAGAATTAACACCTGCTGTTGAAATCCACTGATCATCTTCTTCTAAACAAAGCGACATCGAGTCAATTCCCTGCGTCTCATCAAAACAAAGCGTAAAGGCGGGATGAAAACCAAAGGAAAAAAACATGTCTTTTTGGTCAGTATTTTTCACTGTGCAGTCTGAGTGCAAAGTTTTTTCTGTAAGAGTCCAATGGATAGAAAGCTCAAAATCAAAAGGGTATTTTTTTTTAGTTTCTTCGCTTGAAGTCAAGGTAAAAATAACTTCCGTCTCTGAAAGATAAGCAACCTCAAAATTCTGCTTGTATGCAAATCCGTGTTTTTCAAGCAAATATTTTTTTCCTTCATACATGAAAGAATTATTTTTTAGAGTTCCGATAATCGGAAACAGGATTGGAGCACTCTTTTTCCAGAATTCACCTTGTTGCCAAATATACTCACATTTTATGCTTTTGTCATAAAAGGAGCAAAGTTCTGATCCAACAGGATTTATTCTCACGCTCGCAAGTTGATTTTGCAAAACAATCATTTTTCTACCTTCATAACTTCAGCAGAAATTGTTGCAGCCTTTGCCTTGTTAGAAGCAATTTTCACACTGACTTCTTGAATCCAGCCTTCTTCAATTTTATACCAAAGTATTCTATTTTTATTATTGTCGTATTTAATCCGCCTGCCCTCAACCTTGTAAATCTCACCAAGTCGCACAAAGGCAGAGACAGGAACATCGAGCGATGAATCAGAAAAAAGCTTTGTATACGGCTCCGTTATCACCAACCAATCAGTTTCTAGGTTATTTTCAAAGTCTTTTGGCAAATTAAGCTCAATATTTTGATAGCGGTTGCACGAAAAAAATAAAACAGCAAGAAATAAAAAATGCATTACCCTATGCATTTTTGTAAATCCTCAAAAAGCTGAGCATCTGAATCAACAAAATCGAGTTTTTTTATTTGATCAAAACTTGCCCATGTAAACTCTGTGTGCTCAGTTAATTGAAAAGAATCATCTGCGTCAGTGATAAAAATCTGAAAGGCATGTAAAGAAAACTGATTATTATTGTGCGTAAACTGAGTTTTAGCAAGCTCTTTTCCAACAGTAATTACAATACCAAATTCTTCTTGAAATTCTCTAATAAGTGCATCAGTGCAAGTTTCACCTTGCTCAACTTTTCCACCTGGAAACTCCCACTTTCCGCCCATATCACCATCAGGCATTCGCTTTGCAATAAGAATTTTTGAATTTTTTATGGCAATGCCAGCAATAGAACAGCTCATATTATATAAAAAGGACTCCAGGAAATAAAAAGTGCAATAAGGCAACAACAAGACAAAAAAAGCCTAGATATTTTTTGTTATCTAAAAAAACTTCAGTGATTTTTGAAGGAATTTTTAAACTCATGCTTGATGCTCTCAAGTAATATTCAAGAAGCAAGCTAAATCCTGCACATAAGCCTGCAATAGCAGGAATTACATCACCAAAAAGCGCAACACTTCCTTTGATTGGCGAAATAAATTTCAAAAATCCAATAGCAAATGTTGAAACGCCAATAATTAGACGGAATTTTTGATTAAAAAAAAGATCTGATTTAGCTCCATTAACACCAACTTCTTCAGTATCAAATTCTTGATTTTGTGAAAAAATTAATATTAACCCACCAATTAAATTAAGCGAAACTGATAAAAGATAAAACTGTAACATAGCTCCCCCATATTTTAATGTAGCTGGCTCTCGAAAAACATGCCTAGCAACCAAAAAAATTACCAAATTTTCGGTTACTGTAGATTATTTATAGAAAGAATTCCTTCTTGTCCATCAATATTTATTTTACTTATTATACTAAATGAATTCCCATTTGTAAAGGTTGTTCGCAATAATTGTTTCTCGCCAGTATAAGTTTCTTCGATCTTTTTTGAATCCAGCAGTCTTTTCTCATTATCATAAATACCAATTAGAATCTCAACTTTTTTTTCATCCACGAGCATCAATTTTTCAGCTAGAGTGATGGTTACATATAAGGTTTGGTCAAAAAGAAATCCTTCAATTTTTACAGGAATTTCAGCTATAGTTGTTGATTTTTTATCGTTCCCTGTGAACATAAAAATTACAAGAACTGCAGAAAGAAAAAGCATCGCAATAAATAAAAACTTTGAACCAGGTGTTGCAACTAAAACCTGAAACAATCCTCGTCTGGGAATTAACTCCCCATTGTACAGTTTTTTATGCTCAGGGTGCTTTTTTAATCGCTGTTCTCGATTATAATAAAAAGTTATTTTTTCAGGAGGCTCTTTTCCATTGCCGCTGGAGATTATATTATTGTCATTATTAAAATCACTCATTTTTATTGAATAACCGCACCAATCAAAGTATCTGTTCTCCACCAAACAACCGAAGCTTCAAAATTATTTGCAAGCAAGGCAGAAATAATTCCTTCTTGCGAAAGAGAGAGGCTGTTATAAAGCATTTCATCCCTTGAAATTTGCAAGTGTTTTTTTATAATTCTTGAATTATCTGACTTTATGATTTGCACCATATATCCTGTGTCATCAGGGGAGACAAAGAAAAACCATCCCGTGTCGCTCATTCCCAAAAACTCATAGGGATTTGTGTAAACAGTTTCACTAAAATTATCTTTTACCACAGTTTCATGCGAGGGAATTAAAATTGGCTTCCCATACTCAGCAGTTTGAATATCAAAAGGATATAAATAGCTTTCAAGATATGTAATACCTGATTGCACATTTGAGTTGGGGTCAATTTTTCGGCTGTGATAATCAATTTTTAGATATAATTTTTCTGCGTCATAATCAGGCACAACGCTATCAAGCGTTATATACACTTCTTTTGTGCCCTTATGCGGATTTGGCAAGCTTTCTGTATTAAGTGGAATGCTGTATTTAAGCATGTCATTCTCGCTAAACCAGTTTACCAGCAACCCTTTATTTGTAACAGAAACAACCACCAGCTCATTTGCCTTTGTTGTAAAAATATCTCGAATAAATGGAAAAGCGCGACCGCCTAATCCGCCCTGCCCAACATAATCCATGTACGTTCCATCACTTGAAAAACGCAAAACGACTTCTCGTAATAAAAGCATTTCACGAGAATCTTGCTCTTGACGATCTTCAGGCAGTTGGTCGACAACATAAATATTTTTATTTGAATCAACCGCTATTTTTCCAAGCGTTTGAAAAGGATGCGGAATTGCCTGCTGTGTCGTTATCTTCCTCGCAAGGGAGTTTTCTTGATTTATAAACGATGGCACAAGATTGGTATCAGGATTATAATACACCGCAAGTAAATCGCCATAGGACGTTAAATGCATCAGCTTTTTTCCACGCCCATTGACCACAAAGAAAAATCCATCACGCATTTTGAGGTAGGTATTTACAATGCCGCCCGACGATAAATTGAACAAATCAAGCTCATCTTCAAAGCTTCCATAATTTAAAATAAATAATTGCTCGCGCTCAAGAGAGGTTGTTATAGTATTTTGATTTTTGCACGAAAACAAAAGCAAAAAACAAAAGCAAATAATGCAAAAGGATTTTTTCATGGAGTGTTACCTAAAATGCCGTCTTAAAAAATTGTTGTGCCAAAAAACGGCTCATCATTGAGAATTTTTTCTATATTATGAATATTATTTCCGCCTGCACAAACAACAGTAAGTTTTGCTTTTTCGGCAAATTGACTTGCAATGGGATCAAAGGGAACATTTTTTCCTGGCGTCCACTCATTGCCAACCATTTTTCTAAAATCTGCCCATGAGATTTTTTCAAGCGGTTTTGCCTCAGCATTTTTTTTAGGATCATCAGTATAAACTTGTTCAATGTTTGACAAATTGATTACCGTTTTTGCACCAAATCTATCAGCAAGCAAAACAGCATCATTGTCGGTAGAAAATCCAGGTTTCCAGCCTGCCGCAACTAAAATTTGTCCAGAAAAAACATCAACCTGCGTTGGATCGTACACAACATCTTGCTGGCATAAATCGCCAAAAACGGCTTTGAGCAATTGTGCATTTAAGCGAGTTGCCATAATCCCAATCCAGTCAGCTTGATGATACGCATCAGGCTTATCAGTGGTATGCTCGCCAACCTCATTATACGCTTGCTGATACATGCGAGCAGGACCGCCGCCGCCAACAACTAAAATCAACTTTCGATGCCCATCTTCTGTAAGCCATTTTTTTACCAAACTTGTAAATTGTTTTAAAAAATCTATATCAGGCGTAGTTGGAGCAACAATTGAACCACCAACAGAAAGTACTTTTATCATAGTTTTACCTCATAATTATAAAATATTTTAAATTAATAAATTCCTACAACACGTGGATTTGCCCAAAACGACGTGTAATTTAAGCTTTTTGTATTACTTTCTTCCCAAATCGTTTGTAAGGCAAAAGTCTTTGGTTTGTATACCGTATTACTTTTAGTAAGCATTTGTCGCACATTATTTATATCATATGAAAAAATAATATGTTGTGCATCAAGGTTTCCAAAATAGTAATCTCGTGCAGAAACTGACTTTGTATGAAAAGCATCATAATCCATTCCTGCACCTAATGCAATATCTACAGGCACCCAACCAAAATTTTCTATATAGAACGATGTCCACCAATGATTTTGCGAAACAAGTGATTTATTAATTAAAATCCCGCTCAATGGAATGCTCGGAATACCCGCTGATCGTAAAAGGCTTGTGTAAAAAATTGCAAAATCATACGCATCCCCCGATTTTGTAGTCGCCAAATCAAGAGGAAAAGAGCTGATGTCCCGTTGCTCAGCTAAAAGCTTAAAATTATCAATCATATAATCATACAAAAGCTTTGCCTGTATATAGGGATTTTTTTCTGTTTGAATAATTTCTTGCACAAGTGTTGTAATTGTTGGATGCGTGCTAAAAATGACATCATTTTCAGCGGTGTACTGCGAGTAAAGTAGCCGAGAATTATCGGTATACGGCTTAACTGCATCAGCATATATCTTTGTTTCTATTCCATTCGTTGTGACAAGATAGGTAATGCTCGTATTAATTTTTTTATCGTTAATCTTTCCTGGTTCGTGCTGGTAAACAACCGTTTCAGATAAATTGCTATTAAGAGGGGACGGCATCGTATCAGAGATTTCAACAGCTTTTTGATTATCCGTAATTATTGGACGCGGCACTCGTAAAACTAAAATAGAATCCTTGTCTGCTGAAATATTAGTAATCTCTGTTGATAACTCCACAACATACGTTTTTTTATCAAAATATTTTTTTGTAGCAGCAGAATGATTTATAACCTCAAGCATCGCATTATTGCTCACACCTTTTTCTGTTTGGATAAAAACAGGGCCAGAGCTTGCTCCATTGGGAACGCGAACAAGAATTTGAGTATCACTCCAAAGCTCATAATCAAAATCCGCATCCTGAGCAGGAACAGAATCGGCAGCACTAATCGATCGCGGATTTTTTTCGGTCGCCCATGAAAAATAAACTTTTGACGATCCGCGCGTATGGCCAAAATTAATTCCTTCAAGCGTGATAAGAGAGCCAATGTATGCACTCTTTTGTACAATATTTTGAATAAAGGGAAGCGACGTCTGGACATCAGAGCGCACAATGACAGGAAGAGCCGCTTGATTAGTAAAAATCTTTGGATTACTTTTGCCGTACTTGGTAAAAACATAAACAAGTCCGTCTTGAATATTAATCGGTAACACCACAATTATTTGATTTTCAGTCCATGAAAGATAGGATTGTTCTGTTAAACGTAAGCCACCAATTTCAATGTAGCTGTCATTTTTTTTATCAGAAAAAAATCGACCTGTAATAATGAGGGCTTCCCCTGGTAAGGCTGACTGAGGTGAAATAGAAGAAATAACAGGAATTTTAGTCGAGTGTGATGAAAAAAAGATTATTAAAAAAAAAATTAATCCAAAAAAAATACAAGTTAGAGATAGACGTACAAAAAAATATTGGCGAAATAAATACCAAAATTTTTGAGAAAGCTTCATTTATAAGCTCCAAAAATAATATTGTATTTATCATACGCATTAATCATCATATTAGTTGCTTTTGGAATTTTTATTGATAAATTTGCATTATCTGTATAAAAATTAGGGGCAAAGATATTAACAGGCTCTAAAATCGTATTAAAACAATTATCAAGATTATAACTATCTATGAAGTCTTGAAGCTTGGTTTTTTTGACTATGAAGGAGTTATCCTCATCAAAAATAATGCCCACATGCTTGATTAAATCAATTTTTTGCAAGCCAAACGAATCACGTGTAGGTATCTTAGCAACAACAAATTCAAAATTTTTCTTGGTTGCAAGCTTTGGTATTGTAAAAAAAGGAATTGTGATAGCAAAAATAAATACGGCTGCGGCTATAATTCGTGCAAAGGTTGAGCTACATTTTCTCTCATAAAAGGCCAAGCTGTTTTTTCTAAATCGTAAGTGATTTTGTAGCTTTTCAAAAGAATCCTCTGATTCTTGCGGCGAAAAAGTAATCTCTTGGGAATTATTTGCAAAAATCGTTTTGAGCTCTGTTAGCTTATGTATTGCATTTGAACAACTTTCGCACTCCTTAGAATGCTCTGCAATTTGAGTGTTCCACAGAGCGGAAACCTCGCCATCAACATACGCAGACAATAATTCTTTATTAGGACATGTAGACATCTTCTTCTCCTATAAACTTCAAAAGCCGTTGTCGAGCGCGATAAATCCGCACCTTTGCATTGTTTTCAGTAATTCCCAAAACCTTACCCATTTCTTTATAAGTCAACTTGCTATATTCTTTTAAAATTAATGCTACTCTAAACCTTTCTGGCAGTCGTTCAATCATTTTCTGAATATGCTTTTTTGACTCATCTTTCAAAAATACAACTTCACCCGAATCAGTTTTCTGAGAATCTTCACGGAATACTTTTTCAAACGCTTTCTGCTCACGGAATTTACGTTTTGTATAATTCAAGGACGCATTTTTTACCACACGTATCAACCAATATTTAGCGTCATCAAATGAAGGGAAAACCCCATTTTTTTCATGCATTTTGATCAATGACTCATGAGCCAAATCTTGTGCAACTTCTTTATCCTCAACAATGCGATACGATATCTTAAAAAGCATCTCCATTGTTAAGTTATACAGTTTTTTAAAATCATCAGGATTACTTGCATAAATTTTTTTACCAGCCTGTAAATTTAAAAACAACAAAGCCCCCATTATGTTACATTTTTGTTATAATTATTTTTAATTTTTTACAAACTAAAAATAATTATATTGATATTCACATTCTTTAACTGTATCATAAAATTTTCTATTTTACAACAAAAATCAATTGGTTAATTTACTGTTCGAGAACGTGCAAGGGTATCAAGAAATTTTCCCATCAAAGTAAAGGCTTCTTCATTAAGGCTT
>JBOFSR010000148.1:0-5639 GCA_051651645.1 Treponemataceae bacterium
TACTCCCCTGATATTACAACATTTGAAAGCTTGCTATTATTTGCAAAGGCACTCTCGCCAATAGCCTCAACAGAAACAGGAATATTTACAGAGCGAATAGAAATATTTTCAAACGCACCGTCACCAATTTTAGTAATTGTTCTTGGTATGACGACCTCTAAAATTGCCGTATCATCTTTAAAGGCTTCTGAGGCAATTTCTGTTATTTCAACATTATTTACAACCTCAGGAATAAGCAGTGATTTTGTATTATTAACTACACCTGTTATCACATTGCCTTCCGTTAAAAACTTTGAAGCAGGGATTTCAACGACACAAGCTGCAGAAACTCCCTCTTTTTCATGACTTACAGAAATAACTGCTTTTCCAGCAGAAATACTTTTTACCATGCCATTTTGATCAACACTTGCTATTGCAGGATTACTAGATTTCCAAACAAGATCATAACTTGATGACTTCGAATTTTCTAAGGTAGCAGAAAGCTGTATAGCGTCTTGAAAAATCACATTATTTTTATTAATCGACAACACCGTATTGTTTTCAACAACAAACTTTACAGTTACAACAACATTAGCAGACGGCATTGGAAAGCGATTATATCTAATTGGAACAGGCTTGCCATCTATTAAGTACCGAATTGACCCTGGCTCTACAACAAAACCTTCATTTGGAATGATATCAATCTCTACAACATCACCAACTTTAAAAGCCGTTGAATACAATAAAACCTGTCCGCCAGAAATACTTTTATCAATATTAACATGATGTAAATTAGAAGATACAACATCCGCACATGAAACCAATAAAAAAACAATAAGTATAAAACTCGTAATAATACCTATCTTTTTCATGAAACCTCCATATATTCCGTTCAAATAAATTTGCCCCAACAATACGCCAACTTGTATACTTTTGGTTTCTTACTTTTATAAACGAGGTTAACTTTCTTACATAAAGATTGTTTAATTATATACTGGCTCAATTAATTTGTCAATATATTTTACAATATAAAACAAAAAAAATATGCTTTTTTTATTATTGATTACTTTTCATTTTTTGAAGTTCAAAAATTCATACATTTTTCTATCAAGAAAAGTCACTTTTACTTTATTAATAGATTTTTATAATCTTTTCTCAATCACCTAGATTTTTTTTAGAAAATATCATAAAACTAATTAATAGAAGATAAAGTTGTTCGAGCTAAAAAAAGGAGAGAAAATGAGTTTTTCAAAGGATTTTATTTGGGGGGCGGCAACTGCTGCATATCAAATTGAGGGTGCTTACGATGTGGATGGCAAAACTGATTCAATTTGGGATACGTTTTCTAAAAAAGAGGGTGTGATTTTTGAAGGGCACACGGGTTTTACGGCGTGCGATCACTATCATCGATACAAAGAAGACGTTCAACTGATGAAGCAAGCGGGGATTAAGCATTATCGATTTTCAATTAGCTGGCCGCGAATTTTGCCGAATGGAACAGGCGAGGTCAACAAAAAAGGGATAGCGTTTTACGATAATTTAATTAACGAACTCATTGGTGCAGGGATTGAGCCGTGGATTACAATGTTTCACTGGGATTATCCTGAGGTTTTGTATCAAAAAGGAGGCTGGCTCAATGATGATAGCAGTGCATGGTTTGAGCATTATGCAAAAATCCTTGTTGATCATTTTTCTGATCGCGTTACGCATTGGTTTATTATCAACGAGCCACAATGCTTTGCATCGGGTCACGTGAAAAACTGGGAGCATGCACCGTCAGTTAATTTTTCTGTTGAGCAGCAAATGATTATGGTTCGAAATATTTTGCTTGCGTATGGAAAGTCGTCGTTGGCAATTAAAAAGTTTGCAAAAAAGGCGCCTAAAATCGGTTTTGCATCAACGGCAAATCCTGCATACCCTGAAACAAATTCAAAAGAAGATATTGAGGCTACTCGCATTTTTACCTACGAGACGAAAACGCCATGGCAGCCGCTTTTTAATACGTCCTTGTGGTGCGATCCCATTTTTTTTGGCAAATATCCGAAGGAATTATTGGATGATATGGGCTACACTCCGCTCATAAAAGACGGTGATATGGAGATTATTCATCAAGCGCCTGATTTCTATGGCGTAAATTATTATCATTCCCCAAAAGTTCGAATGGGCAAAAATGGAAAGCCCGAGCTTTGCGAAAAGCCAATTGGTTGGGCGCACACGGCGATGAATTGGCCGTATACGCCAGAGGCAATATATTGGATGGCAAAGTTTCATTATGAGCGTTATCAAAAACCAATCATTGTCAGCGAAAATGGCCTTGCGTCTGTGGACTGGATTTGTGCCGATGGCAAAGTGCATGATGGAGCACGCGTTGACTACATTGGCACGCATATTCGCGGCTTAAAAGAGGCGGCAAAAGACGGCATTCCTATTGCAGGCTATTTTTATTGGTCGCTTATGGACAACTTTGAATGGGCATTTGGCTACTCACAACGATTTGGCATTATTCACGTGGACTATCAAACACAAAAACGAACGCTCAAAGATTCAGCTTTCTTCTATAAAAAGGTGATTGAAACAAACGGAGAAATTGTAGACAAGCCAGAATTATGGTTTTAAAAAGGAGAAAAATATGAAATTAAAAAGAGCAAGTGGAATTATTCTTCACCCAACATCGCTACCAAACAGTGCAGGGATTGGAACCCTTGGTAAAGAAGCCTTTCGATTTGTGGACTGGCTTAAATCAGCACAGCAAACACTGTGGCAAGTACTTCCCATTGGGCCAACGGGCTATGGAGACTCGCCGTATGCAAGTTTTTCAACCTTTGCGGGCAATCCACTTTTAATCGACTTAGACATTCTCGCTCAGCAAAAATTCATCAAGGAAAGTGAAATTATTCCGCCTGAGTGGATTTCACATTCGGGAAATATTGATTATGGATCAGTGGTATACTGGAAGATTCCATTAATCAAAAAGATAGCTAAAAATTTCTTAAAAACGGCAAAGGCAAAAGATACAAAATCCTTTACAGATTTTGTGAGCAAAAATGAACTGTGGCTTGAAAATTATGCAACTTTTATGAGTATAAAGGAATTTTACGATGCTAAAGCTCAAGCTGAAAATGTTTTTGGGGAATGCTGGAATACCTATTGGCCAAAAGATCTTGCACTTTGTGACCCGCAAGCCATTGAAAAATGGAAAAAATCCCACAGCAAAGAAATTGAAGTGCATAAAGTCATTCAATTCTTTTTTTATACGCAATGGCAAAGTCTTAAACAGTATGCAAACGAAAATGGAGTTAAAATTATTGGTGATATTCCTATTTTTGTGGCGCTTGACTCAGCTGATGTATGGGCAAATCAAAGCCTTTTTCAGCTCGACAGCAATGCAAAACCTGTAGTTGTAGCGGGTGTTCCACCAGATTATTTTAGTGCAACGGGTCAGCTATGGGGAAATCCCCTATATAATTGGAAGGAAATGAAAAAAGACTCCTACCAATGGTGGCTTAATCGCATTCAAGCTATGTTAGATTTGTTTGACTGCATTCGCATTGATCACTTTAGAGGATTTGAATCCTACTGGGCTATTCCTGCTGGGGAGAAAACGGCAATGAATGGCAAGTGGATAAAAGGGCCTGACCACGATTTATTCAAGGTAATCAAGCAAAAACTCGGTGATATTTCAATTATTGCCGAGGATTTAGGCATTATTACCGAGGAGGTTAAAGCTCTGCGTGATGATTTTGACTTGCCTGGAATGAAAATATTGCAATTTGCCTTCGACATAAATGAGGCAGGCAAAGGCGGTTGCGTTAATTCCTACCTTCCGCATATGTATAGCTCGACAAATTGCGTTGTATACACGGGCACGCACGATAACGCGACTATGCAAGGCTGGATTAATGAAGCAAGCGAGGAGGAGCTACAGCTGATAAAAAACTATCTGGGCGGAGAAAGTCCTGATGCTCTGTGTTTTAGAATGATTCAACTTGCTTTTAGCTCGATTGCCGATTATTGCATTATTCCCTTGCAAGATGTGCTTGGTTTTGGTAACGATACACGAATGAATACGCCTTCAACAAGTGGTGGACAAAACTGGCAGTGGCGAATGGATGATCATCATTTTGATTCCGATAAGGCACAATGGCTTAAGTATCTTTCTACTTTGTATGCCCGCAATCTAAGTGAAAAGTAATTTTATATAGAATTTTATTGTATTTCAAATAAAATCATGGTACTATGAGTGTTATGAAATCACAGATTGGAATGTATACTGAAAGTATCTTAGAGTCATATAAAAAGTATGGGGGAATTAATTTATCAGAGGCGGAGAATTTCCCCAATGCTGAAAATGTTATTTTAGCATTGAACGATATCCATTCACTCATTTTTCCAGGATTTAAAACAGCTGAGTTTTTGGATAAAAACAGCTTGCATTATATTATTGGGGAGCGAATTAATCGTATTGTTTCGGTTTTAATGCCCGAAATAAAAAAAGCTCTCTTGTATGTATGCAAAAAAAGTAATTTAACAGGGCGAAACTGTTTTGAGCTTGCAGAGCAAACAGTGCTTTCATTTATTGAAGAAATTCCAGAAATTCGTCGCCTCATCCACTTAGATGCTGAAGCAGCGCTCAACAATGACCCTGCAGCTCATACAATAGAAGAAATTATTCTCTCGTATCCTGGCCTTGAAGCAATTTTAATTTATCGCATTGCACACTTTTTTTATAAAAATGGAGTTCCGCTTATTCCACGAATTATGAGTGAATATATTCACGGCAAAACGGGCATTGACATAAGCCCTGGTGCTCAAATAGGATCATCATTTTTTATCGATCATGGAACGGGCGTTGTCATTGGAGAAACCTGCAAAATTGGTAATAATGTTCGCATATATCAAGGAGTTACGCTTGGTGCATTAAGCGTAAAAAAAGCATTACAAGACAAAAAACGCCATCCTACAATCGAAGACAACGTGGTAATTTATCCAAATGCGACTATACTCGGTGGTAAAACTATTGTTGGAAAAGATTGCATTATTGGTGGCAATGTATGGATTATTGAATCAATTCCAGCAGGCAGTACCATCAGAAACAAGCAGGTAGATCAGCCACAGTGAAAGAAAAATTACTTTTTCGATTAGGGGACTTCTTTGTAATTGCTATAATTCTTGGAATATCGATTGCATTTTTTATAAAAATTTATAGTTCAAATACAATAAAACAAGAAATTATTATTAAATCATCCAAAAACACATGGATTTATCCGCTTAGTGAAAACCGTGCAATCACCGCAGAAGGAAATCTTGGCGAGACAAAAATTGTCGTTGAAAACTCATTTGTTTATTTTATTGATTCTCCCTGCACTAACAAAACATGCATTGCATCAGGAAAAATTAACAATTCGAACCAGTGGATTGCATGCCTACCAAATCAAATTTTTGCTTATATTAAGGGTAATAAAAACCAAGAAGATTTTGATCTAATAAGTATTCATTAAAAAAAATTATATCAGAAAACTAGATTTAAAATAAAAAAGTCTGGCGACTACCTACTTTCCCGCGGTTAAGCAGTATCATCGGCGTAAGAGAGCTTGACTTCCGTGTTCGGTAAGGGAACGGGTATTGCCTCTCCACTATGGTCACCAGACATTATAAACAAA
>JBOFSR010000149.1:0-22659 GCA_051651645.1 Treponemataceae bacterium
GGGACGGGCTTGCCGTGGAATGACACTGCCCAAATCGATTTTTTGAACGCTGAGGCACGAGAAGAAGTCATCCAAAAAATTTTGCACGTGGCACGAAACTTTCCTATCATTCGCTTTGATGCGGCAATGGTTTTGGCAAAAAAACACATTCGTCGTCTGTGGTATCCGCACCCTGGTTGTGGCGGCGATATTGCAACGCGAAGTGAATATTCGATGATGCCAGAGGATTTTGAAAAAGCAATTCCCCTTGAGTTTTGGCGGGAGGTCGTTGATCGCTGTGCAAAAGAAATTCCCGATACGCTCCTTTTGGCAGAGGCTTTTTGGATGATGGAAGGCTATTTTGTGCGGACGCTGGGAATGCACCGTGTGTATAATTCGGCTTTTATGAACATGCTTAAAAAGGAAGAAAACGATAAATATCGTCAGACAATAAAAAACACACTTGAGTTTGATCCTCAGGTTTTGCGTCGCTTTGTCAATTTTATGAATAATCCTGATGAGGAAACCGCTGTTGCACAATTTGGCGATAGTGATAAATACTTTGGCGTTTGTACCCTTATGGTCACAATGCCAGGGCTGCCAATGTTTGGGCATGGGCAAATTGAGGGCTTTACTGAAAAATATGGCATGGAATATCAGCGATCTTATTACGATGAGCAAGATAATCTTGGCCTAATTGCTCGCCACGAAAAAGATATTTTTCCTCTGATGAAAAAGCGCTATTTATTTGCTCACGTTGAAAACTTTTATTTATACGACCTTTGGAATAACGATTCTATTAACGAGAATGTTTTTGCCTACTCAAATCAAGCAGACGCCGAGCATTCAATTGTTTTGTATAACAATAAATTTGATCAAGCCTGTGGCTGGATAAAAGAGACGTGCCCCTTTGGCGTAAAAAATAATGATACAATTCAGCTTGAGAAAAAAACGCTTGCACAGGCACTCCAGCTGACAAATACAAGCGATCACTATTGCATTTTTCAAGAACAACGCAGCGGATTGTGGTTTATTCGCTCGAATGAAGTTCTTTTTAACGAGGGATTGTATGTTTTTCTCAATGGATTTGAAAGCCAAATTTTGCTCAATTTTTATGAAGTCACTGATGACAAAACACAAAAATTTGCATTGTTGCACAATCACTTACAAGGTAGCGGCGTAAAAAATATTGAAATTGCTTTGCAGGAATTACTTTTTGGCGATTTGTATAAAGCCTTTACCAATTTTATCAACGCTGATTTATTTTATCAAATTGAGCTTTCGTGCATGGATTCAAGCAAGCGAAAAAAACACAAGCTGAAAATTCCTGCAATTACTAAAACCCTTTTGCAAATGGAAGACAATGCAAAAAAATATTTCCACGTTCTTGATGAGTGCCTTTCGCAAAATGATTTTGTTCAATCAATTTTGAAAAAGTCAAAAAACAGCAAAAAAATGACTAGCGATCAAGTGTGGCAAAAATTAAAAAAACGCATTCTTGCTCTAAACAGTATAAGAAAATTTGCAGAAACGCCACCAAAATCTTTTTCAAATGATTTAATGAGTTTTTACACTCATTCATATAAAATAATTTTGGATAATCCACTTTTCCCTTCACTCTTGTGTGGCTACACTATCCTTTATACACTTAAAGATCTATTTGCAAGCCGTGCAACGGCAAATGATATAACGGCAATCATTTACAGTCTTGGACTTAATCGAAAAATGAGCGAAATGATTTTTGAAGCAGAAAATCTTTTGGCTGAAAAAAATAAGAGAACCGCATTCTTTTCGTATGACGAGGTTGTGTCTTTGGTAAAAACATCGATTGAAATTATCAATAATCCTGCAACCAAAAAAGATACATGCAATGATTATATTTTCAGCATTTTATCAAACCTCAATAATTCACAAAATGCAGGAATGATTATTGGCAAAAATACGTTTGAAAATATTACGTGGTTTAATGCACAAAAAATGAAAACTGTTGAAAGTCTTCTTTATTTGGTGCAATTGCTTTTTTCAAATCCTAAAAAAGATTTTCCAATGATTCTTGAAACAAACAAAAAACTCGCACTTGGAGTTAAAAAATCAGAATATAAAATGGAAAAACTTTTAGAATATTTTTCTCCGTCAACAACGACAAAAAAGAAAAGGCAGAAAAAAAACACTAAAAAGACCACAGATAAATAAAATATTTTTTTAGCAACACCTCTTGAGCCAACTTTTATCAATATTTACTACATTTTTTTTATGACTTTGCCGATGAAAAGGATGAGAGGCAATTTCATGAAATATTTTAACGTAGCGTTTATTTGGCTTTTTGTACTTCTTGGGTGTCTAAGTACAGTAACAGCAGAGCAAAAAGTAAAAAGCAAAACGCGGGACTCAATAGCTGATAAACGTGCAGCACTAATACTCCAAATATTCAGCGATGCAACAACTGCATACGAGGCAAAGGATATACAAGGCGTGTTTACTGCACAAGAGAGCTTACAAGATATGTCAAAATCAAGAAGTTTTACAAAGCAGGATGAAGGTACCCTCAGCGAAGTAACTGAAATGACAAAAAAAATGTGTGCAAGCATTTCCCATAAAATAGAAAGTCGTCCACCATCAACAGAAAAAGAAAAAGCCTTTTCTCGCCCTTTTAGTGTTCGCTATTTTTGGGCAGATACAAATCAACCTATTAAAAATATTCCCATAACAATAACCTATCCTACAGGACTAAAAAATAATGCCGTTGTATTTGATAAAAAAGTTGAGCTAACAAATGATGCAGGAATTGTGTCTTACACCGCAGTGCCAAATTTTACAGGCAAATCAGAGGTCACTTTTCAGTATATTCCACAGACCAAATTATTCTTGGGCGAAAAAATCTCTATTCCGTATCAAGTGATAACAAGCTACCGCAATGCAGGGGGAACACTTGCAATTGTTGATATGAACAAGGATAATCAGCCAATTCGAAACAACTCTATATCTTCTTCACGAATTTTAGCAGCACTGATTAATAGCGGGTTTAGAAAAATTGGCAATATTGACTTTATTGATCAAGTTGTCTCTGGCGATGATGATGCTATTCAAAAAGCTACGGTTGCGTGGTTTGGGACAACAAATACTTATATTATATACGGCATTGTGCAGTACGAAAATATTACTCAAAATGAAAAAGAATTTTCCGTTTCATTAAAGGCTGATATTAAAGTTCGTAATTTATTAAAAAATGAAGAAATATATAAGACAACGGTTGTCGAAAATGCTACAGGAAAAACAGAAGCTGGTGCAATTGATGCAGCACGATTGAAAATTGCAGAAACCGTAAAAGACGAAATCCTCTATAATTTATAGAAAAATAGTTACTTTTGTGAGGCATACTCTTCAAGTTTACGATGAAGAGTTTTTCGTCCTATATTGAGCACATCCGCTGTTTTTGACTTATTTCCTTTGAGGCTTGCAAGGTTTTGCTCAATAATAATCTTTTCAGCCTGCTCAAGTGTAATACCAATTGGAATCTGAATGCTTCCATCGAGTGAAGCTTTTTTTGCAATCTCTGGCGGTAAATCATCAAGAGTAATTGTTTTTCCCGTACTCATAATGACAGCACTTTCAATGCAATTTCTCAGCTGACGAATATTGCCAGGCCAATCATATTTGTATAAAGCAGAACGCGATTGTGCATCAAAGCTTGCAATGTCCTTGTTATTTTCTTTTGCAAATTCCTGCAAAAACGAGGCAGCCAAAATAGGAATATCATCTTTATGATCCCTCAATGGTGGCACGTGAATTTGGACAACGTTAAGCCTATAAAATAAGTCTTCACGAAAATTACCATTTGCAATTTCTTTTTCTAAGTTTCGATTTGTTGCAGCTATAACACGAACATCGACCTCAATAGTTTCCTCACCGCCAACTCGCTCAAATTTCTTTTCTTGTAAAACTCTCAAAATTTTAATCTGAACATTTTGATTTATCTCGCCAATTTCATCTAAAAAAATACTTCCACCGTTTGCAATTTCAAATCGTCCACGCTTTTTTCCAATCGCCCCTGTAAAAGATCCCTTTTCATGCCCAAACAACTCACTTTCAAGCAAACTTTCAGACAGAGCCGCACAATGAACTTTGACAATGGGATTATTTTTTCGAGAAGAAAGATTATGCAAAGCATTTGCTATAAGCTCCTTGCCAACGCCACTTTCTCCAGTGATTAATATAGAAGCTTTTGAATCTGCAACTCGCCTAACAACTTCAAAAATCCTTCTCATTTCATTGCTGTTACCAATAATTGACTCAAAAGATTTTTGATTAGATAACTCATTCAAAAGCTCTCGATGGCTAAGGGTAAGCTCCCGTGTTTGCAGTGCGCGCTGCACAACAAGCAACAACCGATTTAAATTCAAAGGCTTTGTTAAAAAATCATACGCCCCGCTACGCATTGCCTCAACAGCATCATCAACACTGCCATGCCCCGTTAGCACAATCACAGGGAGAGCAGGTGTTTGCGATGAAATTTTTTTTAAGACCTCTTCACCGCCAATATTTGGCATTCTCAAATCGGTGATTACAAGATCTATATCCTTTTCATCCAAAATACGCAAACCTTCTTTGCCATCCGTTGCCAGAAAAACGATGTACCCTTCTAGCTCTAAAATGTCTCGCAGGCCTTCTCGAATATTTTTTTCATCATCAATAACTAAAATTGTGCATTTCATAACTTCAAAACTATATACGAAAATCAACAAAAATACAATATTTAGATTTTTTTACAAAGATGATGAGTTTTTCCTCACATAAGATTTTATTCAAAATGCATGAAATTGACCTTTTTCCTCCTTTTTGATAGAATGTTTTACATTTATTTACCGCCTTCGGAGCATAATGAGTCAAAAAATCATGACACATACCAATTTAGTACGCGAAAAAAAGATTACAATCACAACACTATGACAGACCTTTTTGATAGCAAAAAATCAACCAATGAGCCGCTTGCTGCCCGCATGAGACCACGAAACCTTGACGAATTTATTGGCCAAGATCACATTGTGGGAAAAGGTCGCTTATTGCGAAGGGCAATTGCTGCAGATCAGCTCACATCGGTCATTTTTTATGGCCCTCCTGGTACAGGGAAAACAACGCTTGCTCGAGTGATTGCCGCCCACACCAAAAGCAACTTTTTAACGCTCAATGCTGTTTTGGCAGGCGTCCAAAATATCAGAGAATCAATTTTACAAGCAGATACGCAACGAAAAATGTATGATCGAAAAACCATTCTTTTTGTTGATGAGGTTCACCGATGGAACAAAAGTCAGCAAGATGCACTTTTACCGTGGGTAGAAAATGGCACCATCATTTTAGTTGGAGCAACAACGGAAAATCCTTTTTTTGAAGTGAATAAGGCCTTAGTCAGCAGAAGCCGAGTGTTTCAGCTTAAACCTCTCAACAACGATGATTTATATATGGTAGTCAAAGCAACGCTTGCCGATAAAGAGCGCGGATATGGAAAGTGGAATGTCCAATTTGAAAAAGGAGCGTTGGAGCATTTAGTCGAAACAGCAAACGGTGACGCTCGAAGTCTTCTTAACGCCCTTGAGCTTGCGGTAGAAACAACGCCTGAAAAATGGCCAGCAAACAATGGAGAATCAATTTTTATTAGCCAAACGACTGCCGAAGAAAGCATTCAAAAAAAAGCAGTTTTATATGACCGTGATGGCGATTATCACTATGATGTGATTAGTGCTTTTATCAAAAGTGTTCGCGGACGAGACCCTGATGCCGCCCTCTATTGGCTTGCTCGCATGGTTCAAGCGGGAGAGGATCCGCATTTTATTTTTCGCCGTCTTTTAATTTCCGCCTGCGAGGATACAGGACTTGCTGATCCGCATGCAATCAGCGTAGTCGAAAGTTGTGCACGATCCTTTGATCGCATCGGTTTTCCAGAAGGCAAATTTCACCTAGCACACGCAACGCTATACTTGGCAACGGCTCCAAAATCAAACTCGAGCCTCGCTTTTTTTGACGCATTAAACACTGTCAAACAAGAAGATGCAGAGGTTCCTAATCACTTAAAGGATTCTAGCCGTGACGCTGAAGGATTTGGGCACGGCAAGGGTTATATGTATCCACACGCCTATCGTGATCACTGGGTGAGCCAGCAATATTTGCCCGATGCTTTAATGGGGAAGGTTTTTTACACACCGAGTAATCAAGGGTACGAAAAGACAATTCAGCAAGATGTTTTCTCACGGCGAGAATTACAAATTGCCAGTATTTTATCACCTCAGTTTGATGATTTAGGTGATTTTTCAGCAAATTGTACAACCGAGCATCACCAAAATAACACAAAAACACAACGCGAAAACCTCACTTTTACGCAAAAAAATAAAAAGCTTGATCAATGGCATAAACGAACGGATGAAAATCGAAGCGACGTTTTATTGACGATTCGCAATACGCTTTTAGACTTTGCACAAATTGTTCGCCACAACACAAATCTCATGATTAATGCCGACGATGGGCTTTTTTTATGGGAGCTTTATCGTCGCTCTCCTGAAGGATTTACGGCAGGTTTTTGTAGCTCTAATGAGGGTAAAATAATTCTTGAGCAATATGCCCAAACACTGCCAGAGCTTGAGCGACCAATGTTATTTACGCCAAGAGAAAAAAATCTTTCTTCACAAATTACCGAATTTATTGAACAATCACAGGAACATGAAATTCAGTTTGATAATATTATTTACAAAGATCCGATTACAAGCCTAGAACGGGCAAAAGAGCTTTCAGAAGAATGGAAAGATTTATTACAAAAATCAACTATATGCAATAAGGACACAAAAATAATTTTTTCACAAAAAATTGTTCAGTCCTCAGAACATCTTAGCTCTATTTTTAATAGCAAAATTTACCAACATCGCTATAAAAAAAATCAAGAAGTAATTGATAAGTACAAAACAGCTGAAAATTTATTTTACACTTCTGAAAAAAACATGCAATCTAACTGGACGGAAGCTGATTTACAAAAAATTTTTTGTTCCCCCTCTCGTGATATTCACAGTATTACTAAAAAAATTGCTGAAATCCACTATATTGATGAGCAAAAAATACAAAAATGGTTTAACATGCAAAATAACTACGCTCAATCCTTGCAAGAAAATCTTTCTAGTACGGAAATTGAATTTATTAAAAATGAGCTTATCAAGCTTACAACAAACACCCAATCGTTCACCTTTAACTCAACGTATGCATTTTTTGTAATTGACATTAATCATCAATAAAACGTGATTTAGCCCTGCCCGCCTTTCTATAGTTTTAATTAAATTCATAAAACATTGACACCTTCACATCTTTATTATTACCTTAAAATCATGAATGACAAATTTACTATCAAAGCTCAAGAAGCTTTGCAGAATGCTCTTGCGTTGGCACAACGTAGTGATCATGCTGAAGTTGGCACTGATCATCTTTTATTCTCATTATTGCAGCAAAAGGAAAGTATCATTATTCCGCTGCTTGAAAAAATTGGAATTTCGCTAGATTTTTTGCAATCAGAAGTTCAAAAAAGCATTGACTCGTATGCAAGAGTCAGCGGAGCTAATCAAATTAGCTTTTCATCAAGTGCAGGAAAAGTTTTGGCAAAGGCTGAAACAGAGGCGGCGGCACTCAAAGATGAATATCTTTCAACGGAACATATTTTACTCAGCTTAACAAAAAGCGATGACAAAACGGGAGCTTTTTTAAAGAAGGCGGGCGTTACGTATGATGCTCTTGTTTCTGCACTTAAATCTGTTCGTGGAAATCAGAGGATCACTAATCAAGATCCAGAAAGCACGATGCAAAGCCTCAAAAAATATTGCAGGGATTTAACAGAGCTTGCTCGCCAAGAAAAAATCGATCCTGTTATTGGACGTGATGAAGAAATTCGCCGTGTTATGCAGGTGCTTTCTCGCCGAACAAAAAATAATCCCGTCCTCATTGGTGAGCCTGGTGTTGGAAAAACGGCTATTGTTGAGGGACTTGCTCGTCGCATTGTTTCGGGGGATGTTCCCGATAGCCTAAAAAATAAAAGCCTTCTCAGCCTTGATTTGGGAGCTTTAATTGCAGGGGCAAAATTCCGTGGCGAATTTGAGGAGCGCCTGAAAAGCGTTATTCAAGAAGTGCAAGCCTCCGATGGGCAAATCATTCTTTTTATCGATGAATTGCATACTCTTGTGGGAGCGGGAGCAAGCGAGGGCTCGATGGATGCCTCAAATCTTTTAAAGCCAGCCCTTGCTCGGGGGGAGTTACGCTCAATTGGGGCCACAACACTTGATGAGTATCGTAAATATATCGAAAAAGACGCAGCCCTTGAACGACGTTTTCAGCAAGTGTATTGCTCTGAGCCAAGCGTTGAAGACACGATAGCAATTTTACGAGGGCTTCAAGAAAAATATGAAGTTCATCACGGAGTTCGCATAAAAGATGAGGCACTGGTCGCCGCGGCGGTGCTTTCAAATCGCTATATTACCAGTCGATTTTTGCCAGACAAGGCAATCGATTTAGTTGATGAGGCGGCAAGTCGGCTCAAAATAGAAATTGAAAGTCAGCCAACGGAGCTTGATCAGGTGGAGCGCAAAATTATCCAACTCAATATTGAAAAACAGGCTCTTTCGAAAGAAACCGATGAAACCTCAAAAAAACGGCTCACCAAATTAGAAAAAGAGCTGGGGGAATTTACTAGCCAGCGTGATGCAATGAAAATGCAATGGCAAAACGAAAAGGGGCGCATTGATGAAAGCCGCAAAATCAAAGAACAGCTTGAGCAATTGCGTTTAGATGAGGCACGCTTTACTCGCGAGGGCGATTTTAATCATGCGGCTGAAATTAAATACAGCAAAATTCCGCAGCTTGAAAAAGAGCTTTCGGTAATTATGGAGAAAAATGAGGCAAAATCAAGTGAAAAATCGAACAAACTTTTGCGTGAAGAAATTAGTGAAGAAGATATTGCACGAGTCATTTCGGTTTGGACGGGCATTCCTGTAAGCAAAATGCTTTCTGGCGAGATGCAAAAATTTCTTGCCCTTGAAGATGAGCTGCACAAGTGTGTGGTTGGACAAATTGAAGCGGTTAAGGCAGTGAGTGGTGCAATTCGGCGAAATCGTGCAGGATTGAGTGATGAAAACAAGCCGCTTGGATCCTTTTTGTTTATTGGCCCAACGGGTGTTGGAAAAACTGAGCTTGCAAAAACGCTTGCGGATTTTCTATTCAACGATGAAAAAAGTCTTACTCGCATTGATATGAGCGAGTACATGGAAAAGCACGCCGTTTCTCGTTTGATAGGGGCACCTCCTGGGTATGTCGGCTATGATGAGGGCGGGCAGTTGACTGAGGCAGTGCGTCGTCGTCCTTACAGTGTGATTTTGTTTGACGAGGTGGAAAAGGCTCACCCTGATGTCTTCAATGTGCTTTTACAAGTGCTTGATGACGGGCGTCTTACTGATGGGCAAGGTCGTGTAATTGATTTTAAAAATGCAATCATTATTATGACCAGCAATCTTGGATCTGACTTGATTTTACAAACTGAAGATATTGGCAAAATAAAGGAAGAAATTGATTCGCTTTTAAAGGCAACATTTCGCCCTGAGTTTTTAAATCGGATTGACGAAATCATTACTTTTACTCGCCTTGACAAACGTTTTATTCGTCAAATTGTACAAAATCAGTTGCAATACTTAGTAAAACGGCTTGAAAATAAACGGATTACGCTCAAAGTTGAACAAAGTGCAATCGATTACATTGCTGAAATTGGTTATGATCCTCTGTTTGGAGCACGCCCGTTAAAGCGAGCAATTCAAACATACATTGAAAATCCTCTTGCAAAGCAAGTAATTGCAGGAAGCATTAAGGATGGACAAACGATTACGCTTTCAAAACCTGCAGAAAAAACTGAACTCGTAATAGAATAATGTATTGTTTTGAAGAAGAGAAGTAAGCTACCGGAAGCTCTTAAAACACATGCTAAACTATAGCCGTTTGAGAGCTTCTTTTGCTTCTAAATAATTTGGTCGCAAGCTTATGGCTTTCTCAAAAGCGGCTCGTGCATGAGCTTTGCTTTCCGTCTTTTCACGTGCAAGGCCTAATCTATACCACCAAAGTGCTATATTTTTTTCTAAGTAGACAGCACTTGAGTACGCAATATCAGCATGCTCAAATCGATTAGTCAATCGATAAATCTCTCCCATAAAAAAATAGGCAGTTGCAGCCCTATCACCATTTGGCAGTCCCTTAAGGTATTGTTCAAAGTAGCTAAGAGCTTGCTTATAACGGTCTAAGTAGAAGTAAGATTCTCCAGCTGCCTCCATGAGCCGATACTCAGAAGGATTTATTTTTAAGCCCTGTAGTGCAATAGTCACAGATTCTTCATAGCGCTGCAATCGAAAAAGCACCCAGCTATAAACAACGTAACTATCCATATTGCGGTTGTTTTGTTGTATTTCTGACTGTAAAACAAGAGCTGCCTGCTCATAACTTTTTGTTGCTTCTTCAACGCGACCCTTTGTCTCTAAATCACGTGCGGATCGATACAAAAAAAGTGCATCAACTTGCTGAGCAAAAATCTGCATTGATAATAAACTAAGACAAAAAAAGACTGTTTTTTTCACAAGCACTCCTAAAAACTGAACAATTTATTTATATTCTAATTGCGTATTAATTTCAAGTAGAACGTCTAAAAAATATGCACTCAAGAAAAAATCCATGAACAAAACTTTTATCGTCCCAAAACCGCAAAATCTAATCTTTTTATTCTATATTTTGGGCAAAATCATTTGACAGAATTTGTTTTGATTGCTATAATTGCGTTGTCATACTACTATGGAGGAAAGACTATGCACTTGTTATTGTACTTTATTCTCCCCGTAGTTGGTATTATTCTTGGATGGATTATTCGCTGGCTGTATGCCAGATTTCAATTATCTGCGTCGGAACAACGAGCAGAACGTGTAAAACAAGATGCTATAAAAGAAGCAACTGCACAAAAAAAGGAAATTTTATTAGAAGCGAAAGATCAGCTTATTCGGGAACGAAACCAGCAAGAGCGGGAAAATAGAGAAAGAAGAAGCGAACTTCAACGATACGAACGTCGTTTGATGCAAAAAGAAGAAAGCCTTGATAAAAGGATTCAATCTTTGACCAATCAAGAAAATGAGTTCACTAAAAGAGAAACGGGAATTTCAAAACGCGAAGAAGATTTATTAAATGTTGAAGAAAAGTATCGTCAAGAGTTAGAAAAAATTTCAGGCTTGTCAGCACAAGAAGCTAAAAACTTGATTATTCAAAACCTTGAAAACGATGCACGCCGTGATGCTCAATCACTTATTAACAAAATTGAGCAAGAAGCAAATCTTACATCAGAAAAAAAAGCACGCGAAATTCTTACAACGGCCATTCAACGGCTTGCAACAGAAACAACGAGCGATATTACCGTTACCACTGTTTCACTGCCATCGGATGAGATGAAGGGAAGAATTATTGGTCGCGAGGGGCGAAATATTCGTGCCATTGAGACACTCACGGGCGTTGATGTAATTATTGATGACACACCTGAAGCTGTTGTTATTTCATGTTTTGATCCTGTCAGAAAAGAAATTGCGAAGGTAACGCTTGAGCGTTTGGTAATGGATGGGCGAATTCATCCTGCACGAATTGAAGAAATTGTGCAAAAAGTTACCAAAGAGGTGAATCAAAAAATCTATGAGGAAGGAGAAAAAGTCCTTTTTGATTTGGGCATTCACAACATGAGCCAAGAAGGAATTCGTTCACTTGGTCGCTTGTATTTTAGAACAAGCTATGGGCAAAATATTTTGTATCACTCAAAAGAAGTTGCTCAAGTTGCGGCAATGATTGCATCTGAAATTGGTGCCAACAAAGAAATTGCAAAGCGCGGTGCCTTGCTGCATGATATTGGAAAGGGCGCAGAAGCTGACTCTGATCAAAATCATGCTGAAGTTGGTATGGAGATGGCAAAAAAGATGGGAGAAGATGCCGTTATCATTAACGCAATCGGATCTCATCATAATGATATTGAGCCATCTTGTATTGAGTCAATCATTGTTCAAATTGCTGATGCAATTTCTGCAGCTCGTCCTGGTGCTCGTCGTGAAACAATGGATAATTACATTAAACGACTTGAAAACCTTGAAGCGATTGCAGAAAACTTTTCTGGGGTCGAAAAAGCGTATGCTATTCAAGCAGGACGTGAGCTTCGAGTGCTTGTCAACAATGAAAAAATTGCAGACAACGAAGTCAAAGACCTTGCGAGAAATATTGCAAAGCAAATTGAAACAGATTTGCGCTACCCTGGTCGCATTCGTATTACCATGTTACGAGAAACGCGTATCATTGAATACGCTCGCTAATTGCCAGTAAATACAGGAGAAACAGAGTCTATTTATAGGCTCTGTTTTTTTTTGCTCATTGATTTTTTTTTTTTACGTTGTTATACTAATCATTGCGGACATGTTAATTTTTGCAGGGGTTGTATATTAAGAAAAAGCTTATATTTATTAGCCTTTTTACCATTTTTTCTCTGAGCAGTTTACTTGCAGCAGGTCGCAAAGAAAATAAATTTGCTGAAATAGATGATAGTATTACCGCAAAAAACTACAACCAAGCCCTAATTTTAATAGAAGATTTATTAAAGCGCGATCCACAAGAATTTGACAATGCTCAACAGCGAGTAAAAATTATTTTGGAACATCGAGATGATTTTTACAGCCTAGCAGAAGACCTTGTTGATATTATTTTGAAAGATCCAACTAACAATGACTCTAAACTACGATTACTCAATCAATTAGAGGGATCTGAAAAAGATATTGATGAAAACACGCTTGCTTTTTTTGAGCAAACACGCCGAATCGCTGAGTTCACCTATATTCGTGCAAGCTTTGAGCGTACCATTCGAGGAGCAATCGCACTTACAGAAAGAAAGCGCTATGTTGATGCGGTAAATTATATTAATGAAAGTTTTTCTCTCAACAAGGAAGATTTAGAAAACTATAATTTTTCTGATGAAAAAATCAATGATATAGAAACGAAAGTTAAAAACGTTGAAAAACAGCTGGAAGCCTATGCATCCCTTCAAAAATCACTTATTGTTTCAGTTGGACGATTTAATCATGCCGTGCGGCAAAACAAAATTGACTTGGCAAATAGCATTTTTACAGATAGTGTCAAACCAGCCTTTCAATCGCTTGCAAATATATGCCAAATATTGGCATCAACGGCCTCCTATTTTTACACTGATTATAATACAATTGGGGCAAGAATGGATATAAATCCAAGTTCATATCTGTATGTTATGTATCAATTTCTCTCAGGAAGAAATCAGTTGAGCCTATCAGGTATTTTGGGAACAATCGAGACGCAGTGGCTTGAGTTAAGCAATAGCATGAAAAGTACTGTCGCAAAAGAAGTTGAGCCTCGATGGGGCAGAATTATGGCATCTATTGAAGAAAAGGGAGCGTTCACTCAGCCTGGCGTGCACACGCAAGCAAAGCGAATCCTACCAGAAACAGAAAGACTTGCTTTACTCGGCGGCAAAGTCAATGACCTAAACAGACTAAAATCCTATCGATATGAGGGAATTGTAACTCACTATTATCCAGAGTTTTCAACAGGGATGAAAGCATATGAAACGCTCTCGAACATTTTACTTTCTCACCTTGAAAACATAGAAGCACTCGCGGTAACTGAAAAAAAACGAAGTAATTTCTCGCTAAAGGGCAATGTTGCAACGAATTCCTACCAGCAAAGCAATGATTTTTTGCGTCTTCTTGTACAATTAAATAATTCTTACAGAAGCATTGCCTCAGCAACAGCAAAACTGAGAACACGCAGCCTTGCAATTCCGACAAATTACGTAGCAGAGCGTGAAACAGATGTAGCTCTTTCTCTTGCACCCAAGCACGAGTATGTAAACACCTTATTAAATAAAACAATCGCCTTGGACACAGAATCAAACAAAAGCATTTGGACAACCTTTGCCAAATATGTCAGCAGTGGCTGCGATACACTGCTCGATAATCATGCACAGTCACTTAAAAAGGCAAATGAATTTTATGACGGAAAATTAAATGCACAAACAGGCTTGATGAGTTATTTTCCTTTAGAAAGCTACACGGAAATAAATACAACATTACAAAAAATTACCAACGATAGAAAGAATTTGCAGGTATACTACAAAGCCATGGACTCTACTGATGCAAAAACAAAACAAGATGAAGATTTTAAAAACGATATGAAAATAGTTGCAAACACTTTGGAGCGACTATCACAAATTAATACAGCGGGAACAGAAATATGGACAAATTCCCGAGAGAAAAACACCATCGCAAATAAAGAAAAGGCGACTGGGGATGCTCGCTATCAACAAGCACAGTATAATTTACAAATAGGCAAATTTGCCGAAGCACGTAAAGCCCTGCAAGATGCCAGAGAGCAATACAATAAATATCTTGCTATTCAAGAGTCGCTAGCGTTTAGAAATAAATCAGATGATTTATTAATTGATCTTAACAATAAAATAAATTTTGCAGAAAATGAGCTTGTTATCAAAGATGTCCGCCGTTTAAAAAACCAAGCAAAGGCTGCATACAACGCAGAAGAATATGATAAGGCGGAAGAATTTCTTATTATAGCACAAGATCGCTGGTTTACAACAAACATTGACCCCGACGAGGAGATTTTACAACTTCTTAGCCTTATTGGAACAGCTTTGTCTATGCGAGTTGGCCGAACAATTCCTAAAGTTGCAGCCCTGTATCCCGAAATGAGCCAGCTTTTTAGCAATGCGAATAAGTATTTTGATCAAGGAAAGAAGCTTTCTGAAGCAAATCAAAAAAAAGATGCCAATCAAGTTTTACAGCTTGCTAAAGCCGAATTGCACAAAATGCAGGTTGTTTACCCTGTCAATCAAGATGCAAGTCTTCTTTTGCTCAAAATTGATCAGCTAATAGATCCCGTTGCGTTTGAAGAATCATTTCGACAAAAGATTCAAACAGCTCGGAGCAACTACAAGGTATCAGGTCGACAACAGTCAACATATCTTGACTTACTTGATTTATACAAACTCAACCCTCGCTATCCAGGGCTTGCAGATTTAATCTACCAAGTTGAATTATTTTTAGGCATACGAGTAGTTCCGCCAGACAGAACAGCGCAAAATCGTTCAGCAGCCCTCACTCGGCAGGCTAATGCGGCATTAAATTCAAATGATGAAATTGTAATTCGCTCTGCAATTCTCCAGCTTGATGAGGCAATCAAATTGGATTCTCAAAATGAGGCGGCCTTTCTCTTAAAAGACAGGTTGCATATTAAAATTGGAGGGCAAGCACTTGCTGTCCTATCTTCAGCATCAGAGGCACTGTATCAAAAGGCTGTACAAGAGTTACAAAATAATAATATTATTAATGCCGCAACTGTTCTGGCTCAATTATTAAAAGACCCTAACTCACGCCGTTCATCAAAAGTCTTAGATTTAGAAAAGAGGATTAAAATTTTAACAGAATGAGAATGATCAATTACGTATATCATAAATTGACTGTAAGCCTTTTTATGATAGTTTTTTTCTGTATATCCTCTTTCTATGCACAAGAATTTTTTTGGGAATATCCTGAAGCCGTGTCTAACCAAGAAAGCTATTTTCCTGCAAGTGCCTCAAATGGAAAACTCTCTATTGTAATTTGGCAGCAAGTTTCATGGATTAACGAACGTGAAGGTACCATTTCTATCAATTGGCAAACATCAAATGACGCATCATGGAAGGCACATACAAACACCCTTGGCCCTTTTTTATTTTCAGGCGAAGTTCCCTCTATTTCATCAGTTGCAATTAATTCAAAAAATATAATTTCTATAGCTATTTTAACAAGCCCAGATACAATTTCAATTTTTAGCTCTAATGATGATGGAAACTCATTTACAGAAACGGCAATTCAAGACAGTGTTAAAACGTTCATTGCCCCTCGCATTTACGTTACCAGCAAAGACAATTTTTTTCTTTTTGTCTCACAAGATAATGACGCCAACTTTTTGCTTTTCACCGCTACCTCAGAAGACGGCAAGGAATGGACACCCTTTTCATTGTTCTCGCCATCAGAAAAGCTTACACGCTCTTTTGTCCCTGTGCTTTCGCCATTTGGAGACAAAGACATCGTTGTCTTTCAATCAATATTTGCAGCAGGGTTCCGCATTTCATACCAGCTACACTCAACAATTAGTAAAGACGGTGGCAAAACGTGGGCAGATAGCACCTTAATAACCGATCAAACATCCATTGAATTTGACTATAAAAACTACCATAGCCAAAACCCAGATCTATTTTATTTTAAGGGCAATTTATACCTAGCATGGGAGCGCTCCTACATTTCTTCAGAGAATGCTCAAATTTACTTTTCTCAACTGAGCAATGAGGGAAAACTCGTTGGACTAACCGAGCAAATCTCTTCAGGACGAGGAGGATGCTCTAATCCGATTATCTTCCCTGCTCACGACAATATAGCTATTTTATGGTTTGATTCACGCAGAGGCAAAAACGCCAACTCAGTCTACCTTGCAACGCGCCAAGGATTGTTTTGGACAGAGCAGCGTATTACAACAAGCAATACTGATTCAACCTTTTCACTGCCTGTGCTTCACAACAATTTTTTGCACTACTTTTGGATACAGCAATCCCCAAAGTCAAAGCAAGTTTTAATGCGACTTTCTCCCGATATCAAGGCACTTCCGCCAACTATTAAACCGCTTAATTTTGTTGCAGGGAAAAAAAGCGTTTCAGAGAAAGTGAGCGTTCAAGTTGATTTTCCCGATGACTCATCAGGCTTTGCAGGATATGCTTACTCGTGGTCACGAACCGATGAAGATCAGCCTGATACCTCAAAAGTCTACAGTGCCACAGAGCCTATAATCAATCAATTTGCCGTTGATGATGAAACATTGTGGTACCTTAAAGTAAGAGCGGTTGACAAGGCAGGCAACTGGTCAAAGCCCTCAAGCATTACCTACAGACGAGATATAACGCCTCCCCTACCGCCAATTATAACACCAGCATTGCTTGATGATAAAGGCTTTGTTTCAAATAGTTCATTTAATTTAGATTGGCAAGCCGCTTTAGAAGATGATGATGTAGAAGGCTTTTCTTTTTCCCTTCAGTATATGGCTCCCCTTTCATACACAAAAGATGAAAATCTTTTAGCAGCCTTTACGCCAAAGCTTCCACCGCAAGGAAACATTACAAAGACAACAAGACACCGCATTGAAAACCTAGAAGACGGGATTTGGGCGTTTTCAGTTAGTGCAATTGATGAAGTGGGCAATATAAGTCAGCCTGCTATTATTCGATTGTTCTTAAATAAATTTGTGCCGTATACAATAATTACCAAAATCTATAAAACAGTTGATCCACTTGGCGTAACAACAATTAGCATTGAAGGAAAAGGCTTTTTAACCAATGGCCTTATTGATTACATCTATTTTTCAAAAAAAGGACAAGATGACTACGAGTACATACTCAGCCATGAAAATGGTGACTACAAAATACGCTCAGATAGATTAATAGACTCAATCATCCTAAAAGACTTTGATGCAAATGATTATAGTATCACGCTTAACCATCAAACACGAGGACTGTACTTTAGCTTAAATCCAATTGACGTAAAAGACTTTGGTACCGTAAAATTTGGCTTATTTGATGCAGAGTACATACCAAACATTACAAAATTTATTTCTCATTTTATATTTAGCTTAAACGTAAAAGATATATTCCTACTCTTAATTTTTATTATTGCAATCATTGGCATTGTGCTTGCCTTACGAGGACTTATATCTATAGCAAAAAATAATGAGTCAATTAAACATGAACTTTTCTCATTTATGACAGGAGACACTATGGCAAAAAACCCAAAAGAAAAGAATGATGTGCTACAAAAAATATCACACAGAGGACAAAGCCTTAGATTTAAAATAATGTTTTTAACCTCAATTTTGGTTATTATGATTGTTTTACTTGTATCAATTTCACTCGGCTATATCATGATAAAATCGCAAGAAGAGACACTTGCAAAGGGACTTAAAGACAGAGTTTCCGTTTTACTTGATGGAGTTTCCTCAGGTGTTCGCGCCCATCTTCCATCACAAAATATCCTTGAGTTAAGCTTTTTACCCCAACAATCCCAAGCAATAGAGGAAGCTTTTTTTGTAACTATTACAGGGCTTCCCTCAGATGGAAATAATATAAACCTTAATTACATTTGGGCAACAAACGATGAAAATATCAATGAAAAAATAGACAGCAAAACACTTGTCTTTGGTGAATCGTATTTAAACGATCAAACAATGCACGCAATTAACAATAAAGCCTTAGCACTCAACATGCAAGCTATTGATACAGCAGGCTATTTTTCTAAAGAAATTGATATGCTGACCAAAGAAGGTATAACACTTGCCTTGCAAACTGATCAAGCATCCGTTGAACGCCGTGAAGAAATACAAACCGTTACACGCCAATTAAATAACCGCATTATTGCAGAGCTTGCACGCCTTTCAAAGCAGGGCTTTTCATCCCTGCCTGCATTTGATGGCACTTCCTTTGACAGAAAAAACACCAATTACACCTTTTACCAGCCTGTTTTATACCGACAAGGAGCAGAACAAAACTTTGTCCGCGGTATAGTTATGGTCAGTGTTTCGACAGAAGCCCTCATAAAACAACTCGATGTAGCACGAGACCAAATTATTATTACAGGAGCTATTATTGCTATCATTGCAACAGTAATTGGAGCAGTTATTTCTCTTATTATTGCCTCAATCATTATTATACCAATCAAAAAGCTTGCAAATCACGTAGCACTTATTCGAGACACAGAAGACAAAGAAGAGCTTGCAGCCTACACCATTAACTTTAAATCGCGCGATGAAATAGGTCTTTTAGGGGAAATTGTAAATGACATGACACAAGGACTTGTCCGAGCCTCCGCTGCAGCAAAAGACTTAACCGTTGGAAAGGAAATCCAAAAAATGTTTATTCCCCTTGAAACCGATTCACAAGGGAAAAAACTCACAACAGGAAAGCTTGTTACGCAAAACGCTGAGTTTTTTGGCTACTATGAAGGAGCAAAGGGTGTTTCAGGCGACTATTTTGACTTCAAAAAGCTTGATGACCGCCATTATGCCGTTATAAAATGTGACGTTGCAGGTAAGGGAGTTCCCGCCTCACTGATCATGGTTGAAGTTGCAACACTCTTTTTAGATTACTTTAAAGACTGGTCAATAAAAACCCATGGCTACAATTTAACCGCCTTTGTGTCGCGAGTAAATGACATGCTTGAATCACGTGGCTTTCAAGGGCGATTTGCCGCATTCAGCCTGTGTATTTTTGATTCATTCACTGGGGATATCCATTTTTGTAACGCAGGAGATAACTTTCTTCACTTTTACAACGCAACAGCTCGAAAAAAAGTTGTAGAACATATAAAAGAGACAGCAGCAGCAGGCGTTTTTCCAACCTCACTAGTAGACCTCTCTGGTGGCTACCAAATGATTACTCGCCATTTAACCAAAAATGACGTTTTATTTATGTATACGGACGGTATTGAAGAGGCAAAGCGACTATTCCGCAACGAAAAATTTGAAAACATCACCTGTGAAGAGCCAGGATATAAGCCAAATACCACGCATGAATCGCATTTAGTGGGAGAGGCAAGCGAGGAAATGGGAGCAGATAGAGTAAACGCAATCATTGAAAGCGTTTTTGCCAAAGGAATTTACACCTTAAAAAAATGGCACAATCCTGTAGAAGAAACCTTTGAATTTGACTTTCGCTCTTGTGCAGGAACTGTTGAAGATTGTATTATGGCATTAGTATCCGTAGAAAAGATTTTCCGCCTGTATAAAACACCAAACGTTACCAAGCATGATAGAGTATTAGTAGATCGCAAAATTGATATATTCCTTAGAAAACACTTTCGCCAGTATAGTGAGTACTGCAAACACAAACAAGATCACTCAGAGATGGCAGAATATATGTGGTATACACACATGCTCGAAGACCCCCAATATGATGACTTAACCTTGCTTGGCATTAGAAAAATATAGCCACAAAGCATGCAATTTAATTGACAGCATTGCAAAAATACGATACGTTTAACCAACATTACATAATATGGAAGAAAAATGATTTTTATTGCTACAACTATTGTATTTTCAGGGCTAATTTTTTGGGGCATTGTCAATATTATTGCATACGGAATAAGCAAAAAGCTGAGTTTACACGTTTCAAACCTTATGGTAATTCACTGCCCAAAGATTATCTTTTCAACACTAGATCTAATAGTTGGCTTTAAAACCTTTTTATATAAAGATCACAAGAACGAACTACCAGAGCAGTTTTTAATTCTTTCCAACCATCAAAGCGTACTTGATATACCCTTATACATGAAATTTATACCACAAAAAAAGTTGCGCTTTGTTGCAAAGGCAGAACTTGGCCGTTATGTAATTACCGTATCAGAAATGCTTCGAGTACAACAACATGCACTGATAAAAAGAACAGGCAGCCCAAGCCTTGCAATGAAAACACTCGATGTTTTTGCCGAAAACACCAAAAAGAACAATTACTGTCCCGTGCTTTTTCCTGAAGGATCTCGAAGCCGTGACGGAAAGCTCAATTCATTTAAGCCTGCAGGATTTCGCCGCCTTATGGAGAAAAACCCGCTACCTGTTGTTGTTTGCGTTCTTGACGGAGGCTTTAAAATTGCATCCCTTATTGGAATTGTACGAAACCTGTGTAAAGGCGAGTATAGAGTAAAGATTTTGAAAGTTTTCCCCCCACCCCAAACAAAGGCAGAACAAATTGCCATTTTAGATGAAGCAAAAACTCTTATGGAAGAGCAACTTGCCCTCTGGCGAAAATAACCTGACAACACAAAACTACCACCACAGAGAAACCTCCTTGTTCTTTGGGCGTTACGGTTTTACAAACCGTCGGGCTTTCCGTTTGTATCTTTTTATCTTGTGTCAGCAAGATAAAAAGTATACCACTGCAATCCCTAACGCACACGAGATACACCTCTGGCGGAGTACTACCACCTCTAGTGATTTGTTTATAGCACTATAAAGGATTCGCTTATAGTAGTATAAGAAGCATATAAAACCGTAAAAAATTAGTTATCATAATCAGACTGATATTAATCATAAGTCTTTAATACATAAATACTTATGATCATACTGTAATTGAATATTATATTACAAAAATATTCAATTTAATGCAATATCCTTGTCGTAATAGTTTACAGTTTTGTTGACATAATAAGCTCCTCATAAACAAGTAAAAATACTAGACATTTACCAGCATCAGGAATTTCCCTTAAAGTATTTTCTACTTATCTATTACTTGAAATTTATAATAAGCATTGTTCTCAGTAAAGAAATGGTATTGCAAAGCATCTTGGCAGGTGATATCTTTTTCTTTACTTTGGTATTCAATAAAGCCGTGCAATTTTGAAAATCGTGAGCAAAAAAATGATTGCACCTGCTATTAAAAGGGCTTTAGTCAAAAAACTGATTTTTGTTTCCAGCCGTGTTATTTTCTTGATTGAATCTTTCTCTAATTGACTGTAGTAGTGTGCCGAGTCGTTCATTGATTGCATAAGAGTACTCGAGCGTGCTTGTAAGGTTTTTATTTGAGTTTGCAAGGCTCTGATTAAGGTCTGTGATTGTGTCAATTTGGTTTGCAATTCTGCTTGTAAGATCGTTGCCTGTTTCAATTCCACTAGCGACTGATCCAGCTGTTGCGATTGATTCAAGGTGAGAGCTTCCAATTCCAAGAGTTCCGCCTGTGTTATTTCGAGTGCTTGCACAGCCGATAAACAAAAAAATAAAAATACAAATAAAAATAATTTTTTGCACATTACTCCTCCTCATACTTTGATTGGTATGCTTTTGCCGCTTCCCCAATGGCAGTCATGCCAGCACCCACCCCCATTGCAGGAACGCTTAATGGATTTTCCATAAACATTGCGACGACACCACAAAGAACGGTAAGACAGCCAATGCCAACCGTGATTAAAAGGGCAATACGCAAAGAGGACTGCACACCCTCTTTTTGTTCGTACCATTTAATTTTCATGCTTAATCGTTCCAGTTTTCCATGAGTTCAAAGTGTGGGTTGTCCCAGCCTTTGCCCCATGTTTGCCCGTAACCGCCTGCACACCAGTCAACGCCGTATTTTTCTGCAATAATGCCCATCTCTGTCCACACTTGCTCAGGGGCATTCCACCATAGCTTGCCGTCTTTAACTGGGCAAAGGTCAATCGCATTGCCACTTAAATGCCGTGATTTGAGGGTTTGGGTGATTGTCTTTTTGTTTTCTGCGTCAGTGATGAGCCACAAGCCAACTTGCTTGCGTAGATGATTTACTTGCTCAAGGGTTTTTCTGCCCTGTGCGTAGTAGGCTTCTTGCGTTTGCGTGCTTCGTTTTGTTTCGACTACGGCATATTTAATGCTCTTTTTGTCAAATTCCCAAAACACTTTTTTAAGCCGTTTTTGTAATTCAGGATTTAAGTCTTCTAATTTTTTATTAATTGCCATTGTATAGCCTCCGTACTTAGAGGCTATAATGATTTGATAGAAAAATGCTGGTAAGGGGAATTAAAG
>JBOFSR010000150.1:0-3407 GCA_051651645.1 Treponemataceae bacterium
TTTGGAAAGCGAAATAATTCAAGCTGGCCAATATCGAGTGCATCATTTTCGCCAAAAACCTTCACCGTTACACGCCCATCCGTGCTAATTGCAAGCGTCTCAATTTGGAAGCCCTCAGGCATAATGATTTCAGGCAAAACCTTAAGGCCATTTGACGTTACCAGCTGCCCATTTGAGTCGATTTTAAATGAGCCGTCCCTCGTGTAAGAAAAAGAGCCATCATATTGCTGAATACGAAAAAAACCCTCCCCTACAACCGCTAAGTCAGTTGAGTTTTCCGTATTTTTCAGGCTTCCTTGATCAAACATCCGCTGAGTTGCCGCAATTTTTACCCCACTACCCATTTGCACGCCAACAGGAGTTACCGTATCTTCCGTTGCAGGAGTGCCTGCAAGTTTAATGTTTTGATAAATTAAATCCTCAAACTCCACGCGCTGCTTTTTAAAGCCCGTCGTATTTACGTTTGAAAGATTATTTGAAATGCTATCAATATTTGCTTGCTGCCCATTCATCCCCGTTGCAGCCGTCCATAAACTTCTAACCATACTGTATTCCTCTTTTTTTCTCTATAATCTACTAAATCAAGAACCGCTCATAACATGCGTCTTCTTGGCGTTTTACCTCAGCATGGCAACCTTGCTCCAAAGCGATGTCATCATCGTATCTTGCGTTTGAATACTTTTTTGATTTGCCTCATACGCTCGATTTACCTCAATCATTTGCACCATTTCAGTTACAACATTGACATTTGCCGTCTCAACATAGCCTTGAATGATTCCAGGCCGCAAATTATCCTCTGCAATAAATGCCTCACCTGAAGTCTCCGTTGCACCATAAAGGCTCGATCCCTGCTTTTGCAAATACCGCTCGTTATCAAAGCGAACCAATTTTAATCTATCTGCAACCTCTCTTGTATCCGTAAAAGTGATTATACCATCAATATTTACCTTAAAGTCACGATCATCAACAAAAATTAATCCATTTTCGCCAAGCACAGGAAGTCCCTCTTTTGTTTCAAGAATTCCCTCTCTTCCTACAAGAAAATTGCCATTTCGCGTATATCGCTCCCCTTGTGGAGTGTTCACCGCAAAAAAACCTTCGCCTTGCAGTGCCATATCAGGATTATTGCTTGTTTGCTTAAAAGAGCCTTGCTCGTGGATTGTAAAAGACTCATTTGTTTCAACGCCAAGCCCAACTTTTCCAATAATGGGAGACGCATCTGCCGAGCCAAAAGGAATTTTATATACACCATCATCATTCATTCTGCGTAAAAGCAACTCGCTAAAGTTCTTACTCACCGCGACATCACGTTTGTATCCCGTTGTGTCAACATTTGCAAGATTATTAGAAATCACATCCAAACGATTTTGCTGAGCATTCATTCCACTTGCCCCAGTATACCATCCTCGTACCATACAACCTCTTTTCGTAAAGTATTCTTACTGTGATTATCGGACACGATTTTTACGACTTAAGGTTTAATAAAAATATTTATATTTTATTTTTAGAGGAACACAGCGGATAGAGAAAAATTCCACTTACCAAGCCTTTATAAATCCGCTACTTTTCCAAAAGCTTCCCTTTATTATGATGGGCGTAACTTTATATTGACAAAGTATTTATAATATTGTAAACTTTTTATGTGAATAGAATTATTTTATTTGTGATTTTATCAACGCTACTTTTTTCATGCAAAAATTTGCTTGCTCCAACAGAGCCTAATTTAGACTATTCTGCTGGGAGAAAGCTCGATACTTCACGCGTCTATACACTAACGGGATTAAGAAATGCCGATGTTCACATTACAAAAATCAACAAAGACTATCAAAAAAAAGAGACAGACATTGGAAGACTTGAGCTTATTTCTAGCAGTAAGACTTCTAAAAGCAATTCATTTAGCTCACCACCTATTCAGGAAGAAAAAGAAATTGCCGTTGTTCATGAACGATCCCAAGAATTTAATAACTCCCCGCCTGAGGAATTAGCTCAAACACTGCGAGCAAGGAAAAAAAATCGCTATCTCTACCCTGCAACGTCCCCTGACTACAAAACAGGTGATACTCGCTCTTTTTTTGTTGAAAAAGGTAATGCTTTTATAGAAATACAAGCGGTTCTTATGGATGTTGGCGAGCGTTGCTATATTTGGGTACCTGTTGAAAACTACGATACAACAGGGGGCAGCACTCCTACTGACAACAAAATTTCGGACACACAAATTCAATCTATTAAAAATAAATTTGATAAAATGTATCCATATATGACAACAATATTTGGCTATGAATATTGGTTTGATGTAAAAAATAATTCATACGGTAGAAATATTATATCTATCTTGCTGTATGATATTGACTATAATTATACACCTTCTCAAAACTCTGGAGTTGTAGGGTATTTTTGGGCAAAGGACTACGCTCCTCGAAGCCAGACTTCAGTTGCTCCCTCAAATGAACTGGAAATGTTTTATATTGATGTGCATATGATGGATAGATATCCAGATGTTGTTTACTCCACACTGATTCATGAATTTCAGCACATGATTAATTTTAATGCAAAAATTATTCATGCAGGATTACGATCTGTTGAAACGTGGTTTAATGAAATGCTTTCAATGATGGCAGAAGATGTAATTTACCCAATGATTGCATCTGGTGATGTAAAAAATGATGCAGGATGGGTAATTAATCAGCGAATACCAGAATTTAACCGAAAACATGCTTTAGTAGGGGTTACCGAATGGCGACTTGGGAGTTTTAGTGCCGCGTCGTATGCACAGGCATGTGCTTTTGGTGCATTTTTGACGCGTAATTATGGCGATGTAGATATTATTATGGAAATCATGTCAAATCAATATCAAGGCACTCTTTCAATAGGTCATGCAGTTAAGCGATTATACCCAAATCTCTATGTTGAACCGACAACAGCATTTTCTGACTTACTCGTTAGATATGCAGAAGTTCTTTTGTATGATTCAGCTATTGAAGGCAGGTCTTTTAATAAAACCGTCACTACAAGCAAAAATGGTTATACATACACCTTTCGAGCCTTCAACTTATGGAATGATTTTCCAACCAGCCGTCCTGTATTTAAATCCCTTGCAACGTATGAGCCAATTCCAGGCTATGGGTTTAACGTATTTTCTGAGCAAAAATTATCAAACGTAACAGGCTCTGTTTCTATACGTGTGACGCTTCCTGCACTCAATAATATTGATTATTATTTATACGTTGTGCCAACAAAATAAACGCCTACTTTATCATGCTCATAAATAAGTCTTTGATTTTTTGGCTGCTTTTTCCCTTAGGATAATGAGCAACCAGAGTAGACGTTGCTTGACAAATCAAATCTTTTGCACGATTTTTTGCTTCCTCTATTGCATTCGACGTTTCTAAAATTTTTATGCATGATTC
>JBOFSR010000151.1:0-1807 GCA_051651645.1 Treponemataceae bacterium
ATTAAGACAATCGGAATCTCTGCCTTTGAGAATAACACAAGCCTCGCTGATGTATATATAGATAGTACAGAAATTACAAACCGTACGGATAATGATGCTCATTTATTGAGTGCAGCACAAACGGTATATGTGGAAAAAAGCATAATGGTGAGCAATGAAAGCTATATTGCGAAAAACTTTCCGTCTAAATTGCCTGCAAGTGGGAACTATATTCGGTATGGCAGGGTGACTGGGATTGAAGTTACTGAGTTTTATGAGGTGAAAGTAGGAGAGAGTGTTGAAGTAACGATAGCAACTCTTCCTGCTGGAGGTGAAGAGGGAGTTAGCTTTGAGATAGTTGGCGATAAAATAATTGAAGTTGAACGTACTTCTAGCAATAAATTTACGGTAAAATGTTATAACTCAGGAAACACAGAGATTCTTTTTAGTATCGGAAGTGTTACGAAGTCGACAAAAATACGAGTTACAGGGCTTTTGTATAGCGATCATAGTGGAGCAAGCGAGCTCATCGTTACAGGAATCGGAACGCTTACCAATGAGGCAAATCTTATCATGCCAGATGAGGTGCATGGCATTCCTGTAACAAAAATTGCGAATGAAGCGTTTAAGGGAAATCAAACTCTAAAGAGTGTTCATATTGGTAAAAATATTAAGGCAATAGGATTGTCTGCTTTTGAGACTAACACAAACCTTGCTGATGTATATATCGACAGTACCGAAATTGCAACCCTTGCGGATAATGAAGCTCACTTATTGAGTGCAGCACAAACGGTGTATGTAGAGAAAAACATAACGGTTAGCAATGAAAGCTATATTGCGAAAAACTTTCCGTCAAAGCTGCCCGCAAGTGGGAATTATATTCGGTACGGCAGGGTGACTGACATTGAAGTTAATGATTTTTATGAGGTGAATGTAGGAGAAAGTGTTGAAGTAACGATAGCAACGGTGCCTGCTGGAGGAGAAGAGGGCGTTAGCTTTGAGATAGTTGGCGAGAAAATAATTGAAGTTGAACGTACTTCTAGCAATAAATTTACGGTAAAATGTTATAACTCAGGAAGCTCAGAGATTCGCTTTAGTATTGGAATCATTGAAAAATCGATAGAAGTACGAGTTACAGGGCTTTTGTATAGCGATCATAGTGGAGCAAGTGAGCTTAGCGTCATAGGAATCGGAACGCTTACCAATGAGGCAAATCTTACTATGCCAGATGAAGTGTATGGAATTCCTGTAACGGCAATTGCGAATGAGGCGTTTAAGGGAAATCAAACTCTCACGAGCGTTCACATTGGTAAAAATATTAAGTCAATCGGAATCTCTGCTTTTGAGAATAATTCAAACCTTATTGATGTATATATCGACAGCACTGAGATTGCAAACTATACGGATAATGACGCACACTTATTGAGTGCAGCACAAACAGTGTATGTAGAGAAAAACATAACGGTTAGCAATGAAAGCTATATTGTGAAAAACTTCCCGTCAAAAATGCCTGCAAGTGGGGACTATATTCGGTACGGTAGGGTGACTGGCATTGACGTTAATGAGTTTTATGAGGTGAATGTAGGAGAGAGTGTTGAAGTAACGATAGCAACGGTGCCTGCTGGAGGTGAAGAGGGAGTTAGCTTTGAGATAGTTGGCGATAAAATAATTGAAGTTGAACGCACGGCAAGCAATAAATTTTTAGTAAACTGTTATAACTCAGGAAACACAGAGATTCTTTTTAGTATCGGAAGTGTTACGAAGTCGACAAAAATACGAGCTAAAGGGCTTTTGTATAGCGATCATAGTGGAGCAAGTGAGCTCAGTG
>JBOFSR010000152.1:0-21535 GCA_051651645.1 Treponemataceae bacterium
CAAGCTCCGTGCTGCAATAAGGTGAGCAAAAAGACCTATAACAACTTTATCGAAGAAATTAGCCGTCTACTTGAGGGCGAAGATACTGCAACGCAAAAAAAAATTGAAAAAGACATGAAGGCTGCGGCAAAAAACCTTCAATTTGAAAAGGCCGCTCGTCTTCGTGACGGATTGTCGGCACTGAAGCTTTTGTATTCGCAAAATAGCGTGGAGGATTTTGACCCTGAAGGGCGCGATTACATTGCATTTGCTGCGGAGGGAACGCTGGTAACCTTTGCTATTTTAAAAATGCGACACGGCAAATTGATTGCACGCGATATTTATCGTCTGCGCAGTTTGAATAGCGAGGATGAGCTTTTGAATGAATTTTTGCTTGCGTATTATGTTGAAAAAAGTTTAATTCCACCGAGCATTTTTGTGCAAAGTGAGGATAGCTTGCAATTAACAAAATCCTTTTTTGAGCAAACCTTTGATGCACAGGTAAATATTTATTGCATTTCTGCCTCGCTTGAACACGCAAAACGTCATCAGGCTGCAATTTTAATGGCTCAGCAAAATGCTCTTGAAGACATAAAACGGCGAATCCGTGAACGGGGAGACACCGCGGCAATGGAAGAATTGATGAAATTGCTGAACCTTGCGCATCTTCCCGTGCGAATTGAGGGCTTTGACATTGCCCATTTGCACGGAAAATTCCCTGTGGCCAGTTTAATTTCATTTTATAACGGAAATCCTGATAAAAAAGGATACCGAATGTTCCGTCTTAAGACAACTGAGGGAATTATTGATGACTTTGCCTCGATGCGTGAGGTTGCACACCGTCGATATAGCCGTATTTTAAGCGAACAAAGCGAATTCCCTGATCTAATTTTAATCGATGGCGGGATTGGGCAAGTAAATGCGGTCGATGAAGTTCTTAATGATTTGGGTTTGACAATTCCGATTGTGGGGCTTGCAAAGCAGGATGAGCAATTGTATGTACCACATAATTCAACGCCGATTCAGCTGCCAAAGCGAAGCGACGCCTTGCGACTTTTGCAACGGGTGCGAGATGAAACACATCGATTTGCAACGACACGTAATCAACGCCTGCGAACAAAAGAAAATACATATTTGACCTTTGAGAACATTCCTAATGTTGGCAAGGTGCGGGCAAAGCAATTGCTTGACACCTTTGAGAGCCTTGAAAACCTCGCCGTTGCCGAGCCGAAAGCCGTGTATTCTGTCGCCCATTGCTCAGAGCAACAAGCACGAGAAATTATTGAAAGTGCACAGTTTTTGCATAATCAGCGTAAACTGAGCGAAAAAACGCACAAAAAAGACAATCGCATTCCCAAAGCGGACAAAAACCTTTCAAACCTTGCAGAACAAGCCCTAAAAGGAAAGTATGAATAGTCGTCTTTGCGAGGGTAAATCACCTAATCAACGTTTTTTATACTGCCTTTTATGTTGCTCATCAAATCGAATCGCTGATAATAATACTCCTGTAGCGTTGGAGAAAGGCTTTTAATAAAGTCTTCTGTAAAGCGCTTTACTACCACATTTTTTGCAGCGTCAACATAATTTGTAACAGGGATCTCTGTCAAGTTGTCAAAAAATATTTTCCCATCCTCTTTTCTTGCGGCAACTTGCAGTAAAATTGCGTCCCCTGTATATTCACGTATTGCAGCAGGATTGCCCATATTAAGCGTATAGCGTTGCCCAGAAATAAAATTCCCCATTGAGTACATAATAAATTTGTCGCCCTTTGTCGGACTTTTTATCAACTCCCATTCTTGCATAACGTGCGGATGGCTTGCCCACACAATATCAACTCCGCAATCAAGCAATTCATAAAAATACTTTTTCCGTGCATTTGTTACTTCCAAAACATACTCAGGCTCTTCAACATGCACTGCCAAAATGAAAAAATCAACGTCATTTTCTGCCCTAATTTGCTTTAACTCCTCTTTGAATTTAGAACGAGCTTGCGGACGCGTGGGAACATAGTTGATATATTTTGCACTTTCGCCGTAGGCATTAAAAAACTCGCTTATGCCTAAAAAAAGGATTTTGAAGTTATTCTTCTCAATTATCGTGTATGAAAGCGGTGCGTTCGGGTTTTTATTCAGTCCAGAGTGATGAATGCCACTTTTTGCCGCCGTATTAAAAAACTCGAGGGTTTGATGAATTGAATCAATGCCCTGATCGTTGCTGTGATTATTTGCAAGTGTAAACGCGTCAAAACCTGCCGCAATTGCAGCTTCTGCATACGGAGGCTGAACGTTAAAACTGGGGTAGGTTTCATAGAGCTTTGTTTTGTCAACAGGCGTTTCAAAGTTTGCAAAAGATAAATCATCGCGTGTAAGGATTTGTCGCACGTCATCATAAATTATATTGTAATCCTTCATGCGAGAATTTACAGAATGACTCATAATATCGCCTGCAAACGTTAGCGTTAGGGACTTTTTTTTTGCCGACTTTGGCGCTTGCCCTTGTTGATTTTTGGGAGCAGAAACGCAGGAAAGCACAAAGAAACTACAACATACTAAAATAAAATAAACCGATTTAGAATTCATTTTACGATTATATGATTAATCCTAAAAATCTGCAATCTCCATTTTGTCATATTTTTGCCTTCGTTTATTCGTATGCTTGAAAACCTTACATAGGCTGCGCACAACGTCATACATCAGCTGCGCATAAAAAAAAGAAGGCTAGATGTCTTTCTAGGCTCCTTTTTTTTGTTAGAGGTTTAGTATTTCGCTACCCGCCCAAAAGAGAGGGTTTAGACGAGGTTTATCGTTAATAACCTTTAATCCCTCGTATTTATTGAACAACAGTAAATTACACTATTTTATTCGTTGCAATACTCATTAAGTACTTCTTCAAGTTGCTTTAGTGTAGTAAAAAAGCTTTCAATGTCAAAGTTCCCATTCTCGTCTACCTTAAAAGCATTTTGAACAATAGCAAGGGTTGAACTTGACCCTGCTCGATACGTATTGGGTTTTGTGAGTACTAATCCCTTATTCTTTGCAATCGGCTTCATTTCTTTTATCATCTGATATAAGGTATCAACTCTTTTATCCCACTCTGTAATTTTTAGAACTAGCTTTATTCCATGTTTAAAAGCATTCTCTATTTGTATGTAAATTTTGCCTCTCTCTTTTTTCTCCCGCCAATGATACCAAAAACCAAGAAATCCTCCTGTTTTATTAGACACATGGCGCCAATCAGTCCATTCTGAAATATGCTCTTGTATTTTCAAATAAAAGCCTTGTCCTGCTCTATGGCTGGATGTAAGTTTTTCAAAGTTATGGTAAAGATTTGTTTGCTTTTCAATTTCTGCCAGATAGCTATGAAAATCACATATAATATCATTCGTGTTTTGTCGCTTGTCCAGAATCTCTAATACTTCCTTGCGTCCGATAATAGAATATCCCTTTTCTTTTACTTTTTTTAATGTTAAAGCACTCTCATTACCTGTTTTTAAATATATGAAAACAAGCTTATGAGAATTGCCATAATATTCTTGTACAGTTTCTTTGTATCGCTCAAGTTGGTTAGAATGCTCTTTTGTATTCGTTTTGTCTTCTATACAAATAAAGTATTCATCATTAATAATAGCCTTAATATCAATATTCTTCCATTGTCTCTCTGCTTTTACACTTGTGATTGGATACTGGGCATTTTGCCCAATTAAAAGCCGAACAAAATCTTTTGCTGTTTCATGTAATACCATATCTGATTTATGTTTATCATCAGCCCATTGCAGAAGCCAAGTAAAGAATGCATCTTGTGACAGTTCTTTTGTGGCAAGTTTAAAAATGTTTGGTTTGTTCATTGTTCTTTGTCTTAGAATAGTAGTGTGATAATTTGTCCATTACAAGAAACAGATCTCTGACAGTCATTACTAAAACAATCTCCTTAAAACAGTATTTTGTATAAAATAGATCTTGCCAAGTGTAATCGTAATATTTGGAGCTGTCAAGCGATTATAGCGGAACCTCCTTACGAATTAAAGAGGTAAGTCTACCCTAGTAATGGCGAGGGGTCTACCCTAGTAATGGCGAGGGATCTACCCTAGTAATGGCGAGGGATCTACCCTAGTAAAGGCGAGGGGTCTACCCTAGTAATGGCGAGACGTCTACCCTAGTAAAGGCGAGACGTCTACCCTAGTAAAGGCGAGACGTCTACCCTAGTAAAGGCGAGACGTCTACCCTAGTAAAGGCGAGACATGCCACCCTAGTAATGGTGAGACATGCCACCCTAGTAAGGGGGCAACGTTCCAGCAAGTAAGGGGGGAAGGCTTGAGCTAGTAAGGGGGTAACGTTCCAGCAAGTAAGGGGGCAACGCTTGAACTAGTAAGGGGGGCTTACAAGCGGCTTTTGCAAGCAGCGCTTACTAGCAGCTTTTGCAAGCAGCGCTTACTAGCAGCTTTTGTAAGCAGCGCTTACTAGCATAGACAAGGGAGGTTTTCTGTGTTAAAATTAAGCGAATTAAGGAAATCTCCTTTAATTTGTCCCTTTTAACGATCTTAAGATTAAGAATCTTAAGATTAAGAATCTTAAGAACCTGCAACTATGTAAAATCGAACGATACCATGCGAGGATGAATGTATGAATATAACGGGAGCACAAATTGTTATTGAATGCTTAAAAGAGCAACAAATCACTACGGTTTTTGGTTATCCGGGTGGCACCATTTTAAATATTTATGACGAGCTTTACAAGCAACGCGAGGCAATCACGCATATTTTAACCTCTCATGAGCAGGGGGCGGTTCATGCTGCCGATGGCTATAGTCGCTCTAGTGGCAAAGTTGGCGTTGTGCTTGCAACAAGCGGGCCCGGTGCTACTAATCTTGTTACGGGAATTGCTACGGCGTACATGGATTCTGTTCCTCTTGTGGCGATTACGTGTAATGTGCCGTCGCACCTTTTGGCAAAAGACAGCTTTCAAGAAGTTGATATTCTTGGCATAACCATGTCCATTACCAAGCATAATTACATCGTTCGCACGGTTGAGGAATTAGCTCAAACGATTCGTGAAGCCTTTGCCATTGCAAAAAGTGGTCGCTGTGGCCCTGTTTTGATTGATATTCCTAAAGAAATAACTGCTCTAAAGACGGATTTTACCCCTATGAAACTGCCTGATCTCGATTTAGCCTTTGAGCGATTTACCAAAGTCACGCTCCCCTGCACGCAGGAAATTGAGAGTGCGGCAGATCTTATTAACAAGTCAAAAAAGCCGCTCTTGTATGTTGGCGGTGGGGTTGTTGCAGCGAATGCCTCGCAGCAGGTTTTAGAGCTGGCAGAAAAAATCAATGCGCCTGTTGCCGTTAGCTTGATGGGAAAGTCCGCGTTTTCTTCAAAGCATGATTTATGCTGTGGACTGATTGGAATGCACGGAACAAAGGCGGCAAATACGGCGGTAAATCAGTGTGATTTATTGATTGTTCTGGGGGCGCGGTTTTCTGATCGGGTGATTTCTGATGCAAAGAAGTTTGCCTCGCAATGCAAAATCCTACAAATTGATATAGATCCTGCTGAGGTGAATAAGAATATTCGTGTGTTTTTATCGCTGTCGGGTGACGCAAAACAAATCCTTGCAAAGATAAATCCTCTGCTTACTAAGCGTAGCTGTGATGAGTGGAATGCAAAAGTCCTTGAGTGGAAAGAACATATTCCGTCTATGTATTGCAAAGACCTTGCCTTACATCCAAAGTTTGTGTGCGAGAAAATTGCTGAAACGGTGGGCGAGGATGCTTTTATTACAACGGAAGTGGGGCAGCATCAAATGTGGACGGCGCAGTTTTATCCGTTTGTTAAAGAGCGCACCTTTATCACATCGGGGGGGCTTGGCACAATGGGGTTTGGTACGGGGGCGGCAATGGGCGTTCAGGCGGCAAACCCGAATGCCGTTGTGGTGCATATTGCAGGCGATGGCTCTTTTCGGATGAATTGTAATGAGCTTTCAACGATTGAGTATTATAAGTTGCCTATTATAATTATTGTGGTAAATAATGGAACGCTTGGGATGGTGAGGCAGTGGCAATCGCTGTTTTATGGAAAGCGCTATTCTTCAACGACACTTGATCGTGGGCCAGACTTTGTTAAGCTTGCACACGCGTATGGTATTCAAGGGTTTAAGGCAACTAACGAAGGCGAGTTTGCAGCGGCGTTACAAGAAGCTGTTTCAAAAAGAAAGCCTTCTTTAATTGAGGCAACAATCAGCATGGATGAATTTGTCTTACCGATGGTTCCTGCAGGCAAACCAATCGATGAATTAATGCTTGACGTATCAATTGACTAGGTGATGTTGTTATAAAGTGTGAATGTGAGGTTTTGTGTAGAGTAATTGCGAGCTGACTTAGGAGTTAGCGGACAGTTTTTTGTTTCCAATTGTCATGGCAGAAATTGTTTGTCTCCACTCGGGTTTTTTATCTCGTTCTTCCCATTCGATTACTCTTTTGATGGTGAAGCGTCGTAAGTCGTGAATGTTTTCAAAGTGAATGACACCAAACCGACCTTGCCCAATGTAGGTGATTTTCTCATTAGCCGCAAGTTGTTCGGCTCCCTGTAAAAATCGCAAAATACAATCAAAGTGAGCAGGCCCACCTGTTTGCTTATCGGTTAATGCACTTGTTATATCTTGAATAATTTCGCCGCACTTAGCACAAACAACCTTGGGATAATTAATCCGTCGGATAACTGGCTCTGGAGCCGCGCGTTTGTGGTGTGTGTTATTTTTACTTCCCTGTTTTTTCTTAAATCGTTGCGGTTCGCGTGACGGATTTTGGTCTCTCATATTACTTCCTTGTTTTGAGGTGATTTTCAACTATTCGAGTGCTTAACACTTGAGCAATTCGTTGAATTGCCCCATCAATATAACAGCCATCTTGAATTTTAGCACGTAAGGCTAAAATCTCTGGTGATATTGCTGAGGTTGAATTTTTCGCTAACGGAATCATAAAGTCTCCAAAAAGGCATTTTCTATTTGATATACCTGTTCTGGAAACTGTGGCATATCAAGTAACAGCACGTCAAATCGCATAAAGCTACTACTATATTGTCGATAAGATTCAATGAAAAATTTAGCAGTTTCTATCATTCTTTTTTGTTTTTTTTTGTTAATTACTTTTTCAATGGATTCAACACTACCGTTAGGCCATGTTTTCACCTCAAAAAAAACTAAAATGTTGTCAATCTCTGCAATAATATCAATTTCACCACATCGCTTCTGCCAATTTCTCTCTATTATTTTATAGCCATTTTTAACAAGAAATTCTTCCGCTCGTTGTTCTCCTTGCAACCCCTTTTCTTTATTTTTTAGCACCCTCAATCTCTTTTGGATCAAGTGACCGAACAATAAAAATTTTCTTTTGTTGGTCAGGTGGAATAGGAATTCCTTCACTGCTTGATGCACTATCACTTGAAATAATTTTTATTTTTGGACGTAATGGAATTGAAGGATTGACTTCAATTACATGTGCAAATTGCCCAGTGTTCAAAAGAACCGTTGAACCAACAGGATAAATCCCCATGCTTTGCACAAATGCTTCAACAATAGCAGGATCGTAATAGCGTCCAGAATTTGAAACAAGGAAGGTCATTGCCTCTGAGCCAAGCATTGAATTTCTATACGGTCTATGTGAAACCATTGCTTCAAAAGCATCTGCAACAGAAACTATGGCAGCCCCAAGCGGAATTTGTTTTCCTTGCTTTGTGCTTGGATATCCTGATCCGTCGAATCTTTCATGATGATGAAGGGTTATTTCTGAAAGTGATTTAGGGAATTGTAATGATTCTGTGAGTAGAATAAAACCGTTTATGGTATGGAGCTTTATTTCAGAGAATTCCTCTTCGCTAAGGGCAACTTTTTTATCAAGCAAATTCCTTGGAAGCTGCAACATACCAATATCATGTAATAGAGCCCCTTGAGTAAATTCCTGCAGACTATCAGCTGGAGCATTTAATCTTTTTGCAATTGTATATGTTAGTATTGCCGTATTGATAGCACTTTTTTCCAAGTATGAGAGCGTATTTTCGCCGAGCAAAATAAAACTTAAAACCGTATTGGTATCTTTATTAACAAGGTTGATAATTTCATTTGTAATTTGTTCTGCCTTGTCGGTTAAGTTTGATTCTTTTGAGTTTATGAGGCTTGAAAATAAAGCGGCTACTTGCTCAATTAAATTTTGATACTCAATAAATAATGGATTTTCGCTTATTGATAGCTGTGAAAAAACATATTGGTTTATTGTTGATGATATATTTTTGCTTTCTTCTTCATCAATTAAATCATCAAAGTCCGCGAGTTCTTCTAAAAGCTCTTCAGGCTCGTCAACGTAATCTTCTGCGAGCAACGAGCCGTGTGTTACAAGCTCGTCAATATCCCAATTCTTCAGAGAATCCATATGAAACTGTGATAGAGGTTTTTTTTCCGCTAAAAACATATTTTTCCCGTCATCAAAAAATACAGGAGACGAAAATCTCATACCAAGTTTTAAATCAGCATTTTTTATTCTATTCATAGTACCCTTAATCCACTAAGATATCATTTTTTTAAAGTTTTATCAATAAATTACGGCATTTTAAAATAGTTTTTTGCGAGAAATCTCTGCTGTTTTAGCCAACAAGGACGGGTTCTTCAGGATACTGGATTAGGGAGTCTGTCCTGTCTTGTTTGAGGCGAAGTGCCATAGCAAAAATGCCTGTCCTTCCGATGAACATTGTTAAAATGACAACGCATTTCCCTGCAAAGCTTAAATCCCCTGAGATTCCGCGTGATAGTCCTGATGTTGAAAAGGCGGAAATCGATTCAAAAAATATATCAAGTAGCGAAAATTTTCCTGAGGTTAAGAAAGCGTTTTCTGTAATTGAAAGCAATAAAATTGAAATCATGACAAAAATTAAGCTTTGCGTGATGATCAATAATGCTTTACCCGTGATTTTTGTGTTAATTTTGCGGTCAAAAATTTTAAAGCTGATATTTTCGTCGTTTCCAAGGAGGGCATACATGAGTGCTAAAAAAACAGTTGTCGTTTTTACGCCGCCTGCAATTGATCCTGGAGAGCCGCCAATGAACATTAAAAATGTTGTATATAAATTGGTAAAAACAGAAAAATCAGTTTGGGAAATGGTTTCAAATCCTGCGGTGCGTGTTGTTACGGATTGAAAAAATGCCGCCGTGATTTTTTTTCCGACTGATAAATTTGCCAATGCATTGTTCCACTCAATTAGTAAAAAAAATACTGTCCCGCTGAGAATTAAGGCAGATGTCATAATCAAGACAATGCGAGTGTGCAGCGATAAGCGTTTTTTTGCGGACATTCCAACTTGGAACAAGTTTTTTATAGTGATAAAGCCAAGTCCGCCACAAATGATCAAAAATGCGATAACAAGATTTATATAAACTGAGTTTTGAAATTGAATTAAACTGTTTGAATATGGCGAAAATCCTGCGTTACAAAATGCTGACACAGAAAGAAAAATTGCATAAAAAATGGGGTGGGTAACGTTTTCGAGATAAAAGGCTGGAAGTAAAAAGGCTGCTCCAATCAACTGGATTGCAATCGTGAATGAAAAAATAGTCGAAAGAATGGTGCGTGGATTTCCCTCAACGTCATCAACAAAAAATTCTTTGACAACTTTGCGGTTTACTAGCGACACTTTTTTTGATGGCATTGCTAAGAACATTGAAATAAAGGTCAAAATACCAAGTCCGCCTAGCTCAATTAAAAGCAAAATAATGAAGAATCCAAAGTTTGTGTAAGCACTCATATCGACAGAGGATAGCCCTGTTACACATAAAGCTGAAACGGCGGTAAAAAGTGCATCAATATAGGGAACGACAGCGGCATTTTTGTAGACTGCAGGCATTTGCAATAAAAAAGAGCCAAGAAAGCTGAGGGAGATAAAATAGCTGAAAAGGCGTGTTTTGTCTGATTGAATGGAAAACTTCATGGCTCTAGTTCTAACAAATAACGGCAAAAAAAACAAGTGTTTGCGGTTTTTCCGCTTGCAGGAAAACAATGTTCTTTTTTTTCAAGATTGTGTGCCGCACGTAGTAAGCCTGAGCAATACACTGTGTGCAGTATACTTTTTTCCTTTGCTTGATTTTCTCTATCCATAATTTGAGTAAAACTTTCATTCAAAGCGTTGCCAATACAGAGTTTTTTGTGTTCGTTGGCATAGCCACAGCACGGAGCAATATTCCCATTGGGGTGAACAAATATTACTTGCCCAGGGCCTGCACAAAAATCTTCATTAAACCAGTGTGGTGCATTCCAAAAAGAAGGATCGCAAAAATTTTCATGCGTGTAGTCAATAGTTGTAATTGGAATACAATTTTCTTGCCCCTCATAGCTGCAGCGAATGGCAATATTCTTATTAAGAATGATTTTTTTGTTTTCTGATTTAGGTATAAATGAGGAATTCAAGCATTCGGCAACGTCGTTTACGATTTGGAAGCTTTGTGTATCCGTTTGCTCATCTTTTAAAACAATTGCAAAATTAAGGATTGCTTCTTGCCAGATTTCCAAAACGGATATGCAAAATAAGGCAATTTTTTTAGCATAATTTTCACCGCTTGAAACTTTTTCAAAAGCATTTTGATGAAATGCATCGACACTTACGGTAATTTTGCCATCAAAGCCCGCATCATAGATGTTTTGTAGGTGGGCATGCAAGTCATCTGTGTTTTTAAACCAAACGCCATTTGTTATAATAGTATCAAAAAGCATGTCATTTTCCACTGCAAAACCGATTGCTTTCTGTAAAAAATCGCTTTGTAAAAATGGCTCGCCGCCAGAAAAGCCGAGATGATTAATTCCCTCGTTTACGACTGTTTGTAAAAAAGGCTCTATGTTTTCAAAGCACAATTTTCCTGACTGTTTATTAATAAAACAATGGGTACACTGTAAGTTGCATGCGTTGCTGGGGGAAAGAATTATTTGATAGGGCTTGTACATAATTGCAGTATAAATTAAACGGTAAGAAAAATAAAGATAAAAAAGAAGATTTTAAGAAATGGGATTACTGCCATTGAAAGAAAACTGATATAACATTTTACATTTATACCAGCTTTTCAGTCAATGAAAGTAATAATTATCCTAAAAATAATATGATGAATTTTGCAACTAATACAATTGACACAAGTGCAAGTGGATAGGTTGCAGCGTATGCTGAGGCGACTTCATCGGTTCCAGCGGTTGCAATGAGCGTTCCTAAAGCTGGAGTGCTTGTCATTCCGCCCGTGATTGAGCCAAGGTTGTTAAAAATTGGCAACTTAAATACATACTTCGCGATTAAAAATCCGATTAGCATTGGTGCTAGTGTCATAATCATTCCGTATATAAAGTAGGAAATTTTCACGTTGCTTATAAAATTGACGCCACCAGGAATGCCCGCTCCAATTAAGAAAAGGACGAGTCCTAATTCTCTAAAAAAATCGAGGCCTTCTTTTTTTATGCGACAATCGATAGGGCCAATGTGAGCAAAATGCCCAATAATAAGCCCTGCAACCAATGTTCCACCCGAAGTTCCCAAAGCAAAGTTGATTACGGGAATTTTTATTGCTCCTATAATACAGCCTAATCCTATAGCAAGCATGAAAGGAAAAAAGCCTAAGCCTTCGAGCGTAATAACGCGTCCTTTAAGTGCAGGAATAGTAACGGCATTTGCCGCAACAAAGGATTCCCTTTCTTTGGCGATATCGACGTTTAGGACTTTAGGCATAATTTGCACAAAAAGCACAACGCCAAGAATACCAAAAATATAGGCGATTCCATAGCCTGCAACAACCATATCTTGATTAGGGGCAACTTCTTTTGCTGCTGAAAGGCCAGGTGTGCTTGTCAACGCTCCCGTTAAAAGTCCCACCGCCATTTCTGCTTCTAAGTGTGGATCAATAATAACTAACAACGCGGTAACAATGCCACCAACTCCGATAACGATAACGCCCATCATTATGTATGCAAGGGATTTTTTGTTGAATGTTCTAAAAAATTTGGGGCCTGCAATAAGACCAATCGCTGTTACAAACATTGCAGTTCCCAAACTCGAAACAACACCCAGCTGTGATTTTAATCCCTCGCTATACAGCGCAATCGATTTTCCGCCAATAGAAAAATTTGGCATATAGCTTGCTAGAATTCCATATAGCAGTGCTATAAGAAGAACTCCAGCCGTGCCAAGCCCAATTCCTTTAATCTTTACTCCACCAACCAAATATCCCAAAGCTCCAATTATAAAAGCAATAAAAACAAGAGATAAGGTTGATGAAATAAAACCAGCTAAATAATCTGTCATTTTTTCCTTTTGAGTCGTACTAGCGTAAAACTACAGAATCTTTAAGATCTTTTGGGTTTCCGTGTGCATATACAGGAAGAAGCTTTGGAGAAATTGTTTCAGTGTTTATGCCAGCTGAAGCTCGCTCTTTTTCAAATTTTGCAACATGATCAAGTTTGAGTGATCCAACAGTAACGTTCTTTGACGTTGTTCCCGCATTTCGTCCTGCATTTCGTCCAAATACGATAATGTCAAGAAGCGAATTTCCCATAAGTCGATTTTTTCCGTGTATTCCACCGATTGCTTCGCCTGCAACGAATAAATTTTTAACTCCTGCAGTTTGGCAATCTTTTTCAATATCAATACCGCCATTTTGGTAATGGAGTGTTGGGTAAATCAAAATAGGATCTTTTCGAATATCAAGGCCGTATTTTCCAAACATTCTCATCATAGCAGGAATGCGTTTTTCGATTGTTCCTTCGCCATTTTTAAGCTCGATCATTGGAGTGTCAAGCCACAGTCCCTTACCACCTGGTGTATCAAGGCCTAAGTGTCTTTCATCGCATTCACGAATAACGGAAGCTGCTGCAACATCACGTGTTTCAAGAGGATGCATAAAAACTTCACCGTCTACGTTAATGAATTTTGCTCCAAGAGAACGCACTTTTTCTGTTACCAATGCACCGTAGATTTGCTCTGGAAAAGCAACGCCTGTTGGATGGTATTGCAATGTTTCTGGGTACATCAATTTTGCACCAGCTCGGTAGGCAAGCACAAGCCCGTCAGCAGTTGCACCATAATGATTTGAAGTAGGGAAGCCTTGATAGTGAAGGCGTCCTGCTCCACCTGTTGCAATAATGACTGTTTTAGCCTTAGCAATGCGGATTTCTTTTGTTTCCATGTTGATTAAAACAGCTCCCGCGGCAGCTCCCTTGTCATCAAGGATAAGCTCGATTGCAGCAGTAAAATCAACGACAGGAATTTCGCGATTAAGCACTTCATCACGAAGAGTACGCATAATTTCTGCACCAGAGTAATCTTTTGCAGCGTGCATACGTTTGCGGCTTGTTCCACCACCATGGGTAGTTACCATTGTGCCGTCTTCAGTTTTGTCAAACTCAACGCCAAGTTTGTTAAGCCATAAAATTGCGTCAGGGGCTTCTGTTACCAGTGATTTAAGCAAATCAGGTTTTGCAGCAAAGTGTCCGCCACCAAAGGCATCTAAATAATGCTGAGCAGGAGAATCGTTTTCTTTGTCAGCTGCTTGAATTCCGCCTTCTGCCATCATTGTATTTGCATCGCCCATTCGTAGCTTTGTTACAACCAGTACGCTTGCACCTGTGTTATTAGCTTCGATAGCAGCACTACAGCCAGCTCCACCGCCACCAATGATAAGCACGTCAGTTTCGTAGTCAGCCTTTGATAAGTCAATTTTTGACATATCAATTCGAGATTTTCCTTGTAAAAGGTCTGCAAGCTCGATTGGAACTTTTTCACCTTTGTTTGGGCCAATTTTTAATTCAGCGAATTCGCTTACTCTATAGTCAGGATGAAATGTTGCGAGTAATTTGGTTTTTTGATCTGCTGTCATACGCTCAGGTTCAAAAGCGGCGTTTTTAACACGATTTGCTGCAACTTTTTTCATTGATTCTTGCATTTGATCTGTATACATAGTAGACTCCTTTATTTTTCAATTTCTCTAGTGTTATAAAGCTCTTTAATCTGGTCAACAGGTTTATTCATTAAATCTTCAATGAGTTTATTGAATTCGCCTTTGTTGATTTGATCAACTCTATCTGCTAAGTGACCACATTCTGGAGCAAGATATTTTCCATAAAGCCGTCGTGCAAGAAGCGATGTTTGTGGATGAGAAATTCCTGCAGGACAGCGAGATGAACAAACACCACACATAACACAGTCAAAAGATTCTTCTGCACATTTTTCGTACTCGCCTCGTTGTGCATACGCAATGTATTGCATAACGTTAAGTTCTTGTGTACATGCTTTTGTACAAGCATTACAACCAATACAAGCATAGATTTCTGGATACAATTGCATCATCACTTGCTCAGTTGGTTTTAGTTTTTCCATGTCATACACTTTCTTTTCCAAAGGAAAGAAAGGAAGAGTTGCAACATACATGTTGTCTTCAACTTTTGTTTGACAAGCCAAACACATTTTAAGTTCTGTGTCGCCCTTAATTCTATAAATTGTTGCACAAGCACCGCAAAAACCATTTCTGCATCCGCATCCGCGAACAAGTTGGTAGCCTGCATATTCCATCGCAGTCATAATCGTTAAGTCTGCTGGAACTTCGTATTTTTTTCCAAATAAGAAAACTGTTGCCATTTTTTCCATAGGATTCTCCTTAGTATTCATTAGGTAATTCGTCTAATTCATCAAATCTGAAAACAGGTCCGTCTTTACAAACATATTTGTTTCCAATATTACAACGTCCGCATTTTCCAACAGCACACTTCATGCGAAGTTCCATTGTTGTATAAACTTGTGTTTCTTTAAAACCAACTTCTTTTAATGCGTCTAAAGTAAATTTGATCATAATAGGTGGCCCGCACATAAGCACTGTTTTGCTTAACGCTGGCTTAAGCTCTTTAACATAGTTGGGAATAAATCCTACATGTCCATCCCAATCATCTTGAGCATTGTCAATAGTAAGATTTACTTCAACTTTTGGGTCGTTCATCCATTCGTTGACAATTTCGTCATAGTCAACAAGATCATCTTTTGAGCGCGCTCCATAAATTATTTGAATGCTCCCATAATTTTCAGGTTTTGCACGACAATAGTTGATTACTGAATGCAACGGCGCAAGTCCAATTCCACCAGCAATAAAGACAAGATCTTTGCCTTTTAGCTCAGTTTCTACAGGAAAACCATTTCCGTAAGGACCTCTCACCGTAATTTCTTGGCCAATCTCTGTTGCATGAAGCCAAGAAGACAAGCAACCACATTTTTTTACACTAAATTCCATAAAGTTTGTTTCAGTAGGGGAAGAAGTGATTGATATCATCGCCTCACTTACTCCTGGCACTGACAACATTGCACACTGTCCTGGAATATGATCAAAAAGTTTTTTTCCGTCTGTTGAAACAATTCTAAAAGTTTTAACATCGGAAGTATCTTTTCTGATTTCTGTAATTACACCTACGTAAGGAATTAATACATCTTTTTCCATTAGCTACCTGCCTTTGCGTCTTCTAAAAGAGATTGAGAAACTTTAACAATGTTCATTGAAATTGGGCACTTAACAAGACAGCGTCCGCAACCAACACAACCGACAACGCCTGTATTTGCAGGCTGATATACGAGTTTATGCATAAATCGTTGACGGAATCTTTCAAGTTGTGAATTACGATTATTACCATGAGCCATCAGCGTAAAGTCTGAATACATGCAGCTATCCCAACAACGGAAACGTTTAATTCCATTGCCTGTATCAAAATCACGAATATCGTAGCATTGACACGTAGGGCAAACAAAGGTACACGTTCCGCAAGCAATACAACTTTCTGAAAGACTTGCCCACTCTTTTGAGTTAAAAAGTTTCATTAAGTTTTTTTCTGAAAACGTTTCGCCGTGTTTGAATGCCACAGGAAGTGCTTTAATTGCTTCGGCAATTGCCTTTTTTTGATTTTCGACAACGCTTTCGCCATCTTTTCCTGCATCCACAAATCCTGCTTTTTTTCCATCGGATTCAAGCAATTTTTTGCCTTTTTCGGTGTTTGCTATCGCGTATAATGCGTCATCAGCAATCCAGCAAGTAATGTCCCCAAGAGGATTTGCCGCATCAATAGAAAGATGATTACAAAAACACGTATGTGCAGGTTTTGTACACGCCATTGAAATGATTATTCCATGCTCGCGTCGAGTTTTGTAGTATGTATCCACAGGATCAGAAAGAAATACATTATCAAGAATGTCAAAGCTTTTAACATCGCATCCTCGAATCCCAAAAACAACAAAGTCCTCGGATTCTTTACGATTATCAATAACTTCAACTTTTTTTCCGTTCATTTTCATCTCAAACATATTTTCTGTTTGAGGAAAGAAAAAATCTTTTGCACTTTGATTTGTATTTAGTGCCGTACTGTACGTACACCCTTCTTTCCATTCTTTAAATTTGGCACCGCCATCAGAATCAACGGGAAGATACAGGGATTTTTCGCAGGCAATTGCTTTGAAAAAATCATTGAGCTTTGAAAGAGGAAGTTTCATCATAATTATTTACCTCCTTGTTCAGCATTTTCTGCTTTTTCATGGACGATAGAAGGTTCTACATCGCCTTCATCAAATCGGTTAAGCGGAGATTTTGATTCTAAATCCGCACCTGCTTGATACTCGCCATATAATTCGTCAATATCCTTAATGAATTTTCGGTTAAGAAGATGCAATGGAATATTTTGAGGGCAAACGCGTGAACATTCGCCGCAGTCAGTACAGCGACCAGCCACATGAAAGGCTCTGATAACATGAAACATGTTTTCTTCAAAGCTATCAGCGGCGGCTTTTTGAGAAATGCCTGACTCTGGGTTGTCAAATACACATTTTTCGCAAGAACAGGCTGGACAGACATTTCGGCATGCATTACAGCGAATACATCGTGAAAGCTCTCCTCGCCAGAATTCATAGCGTTGCTCTGGTGTCATTGCCTCAAGTTTTGCCACTTCATTAAAGCGTCCTTGATCTTGTACTTCGCCTTCTTCGCCAATTAATTCATCATAGATAACGTGTTTTTTGCTTTTGCAAACGCCACATCGCTCTGTTGTAATCGCTTCGGCTGCCGTTTTTCCATCAGGAACGGTTAAAAAGTCAAAACAAGGAATTGCGATAATATATACATTTTCGCGTAAAATGCGATACTCTTTAAGTAATTGATTAAAACTATAGGTATCACAAGGTTTTAGTAAGGCAAGTACCTTTCCACCAGCACGTGATTTTTCAATCATATATTTTGAAAGATTTGATCCGCAGAATTTATTATACACAAATCCTTTATCCAAAGATTCTGGGCTTTCAAATATTGCAGGCGTTACATCATACTCAAATAAACCTTTTTTCCAGCCAGCCACGCATGTTACGGTGCCGTCAGCAAGAAGGGCTTTTGAGCGATTAAGGATTTCTTTTTCTATTGCTTCTGACATCGTAAATCCTCCAGTCTTTTATTTTTGCCAAGTTTCGTCACTGAGTCCACAAATTCATTCATTGTTCGAGCAAATTTTGCACCTTCAGCAGCTGAAACCCATTCAACTCGAGTCCGCTCTCTTTCAATTCCTAAAAAGTCAAGCATTGAAAAAAGAAGTGTCATACGACGACGAGTGTAATAATTTCCTGTTGTGTAGTGACAGTCGCCAGGATGACAACCACAAAGAATAACACCGTCGGCACCACGTTGAAAAGCACGAAGCATAAACATTGGGTTTACACGACATGAACAGGGGACGCGGATAATTTTTACATCTGCGGGATAGTGAAGACGATTTGTTCCTGCAAGGTCTGCACCTGCGTATGAACACCAGTTGCAACAAAAGGCTACTACTGTTGGCTTGAAATCCTGCGTTGTATTTGTTTCGTTTACTTGCATATTGCATCAACCTCCGCCATAATCTGTTTATTTGAAAATCCGTTAAGATCCATTGCACCAGAAGGACAGGCAACGGTACACGCACCACAACCTTGGCAAACGGCTTCGTTTACGGCCGCTACACGGCGAATCAGTGTTGTTCGATTTGGCCCACGGAATTCCTTATCTGAGTAAGTTATTGCTCCATAAGGACATACTTTTTCGCAAGAAGAACATCCATTACACATAAGCTCATCGTTGAGTGCAACACATGGATTTCCTGCAAGTTTGTCTTTGCATAAAAGACCAATTACCTTAGCCGCAGCAGCTCCCGCTTGGGATACTGTTTCTGGAATATCTTTTGGCCCTTGGCATGCTCCTGATAAGAAAATACCTGCTGTTGGACTTTCTACTGGGCGAAGTTTTGGATGAGCTTCGGTAAAAAAGTCATTTGTATCCATACTTGCCGTAAGCATTGTTCCAATTGAGCGAGCACTTTTATCTGGTTCGATTGCTGTTGCAAGAACAACAAGGTCTGCATTAATCAACACTTGTGAGTTATCAAGCAAATTCGCACCTTGTACTTTGAGCGTTCCGTCTGCTTGTGGTAAAACCTTGCCAACCATACCTTTGATATATTTCACACCGTATTGCTCTACTGCACGACGTTGGAATTCATCAAAAAGTTTACCGGGCGTTCGCACATCAATGTAGAAAACGTATACATCAGTGTCAGGATATTTTTCTCGGGTGAGCATTGCGTGTTTTGCCGTATACATACAACAAATCTTTGAGCAATACTCTTTTCCGCCTTTCGTACAAGGGGGAGACTCGCGGCTTCCGACGCACTGCACAAAAACGATTGTATGTGGATGCTCGCCATCTGATGGACGAAGCAACGTTCCTGCTGTAGGGCCTGCCGCATTCGTTAGACGCTCAAACTCCAAAGAAGTAATAACATCTTTACTTTGAGAATAGGCAAACTCATCATAGTTATCAATTTTTACAGGATTGAAACCCGTTGCCACTACGATCGCACCATATTCTCTTTCGATATATTGATCTTCTTGCTTGTAATCGATTGCGTCTGTTCCACACACTTTTGAACAAATACCGCACTTGCCTGTTTTAAGCATTGTACAATTATTTGCATCAATTGTTGCAACTTTTGGAACTGCTTGTGCAAAAGGAATATACACTGCTGTTCGATTACTCATTCCAAGATTAAACTCATCAGGAATTTTTTTCATTGGGCATTTTTCGGTACAGATTCCGCATCCTGTACATTTTTTCTCATCAACAAAACGAGCTTTACGCTTAATTTTTGCCTTAAAGTTTCCAACAAATCCTTTTACTTCAGCAACTTCGCTGTATGCATAAATATTGATTTTATCATGTTGAGAACAATCAACCATTTTTGGCGTTAAAATACAGGCAGCACAGTCCAAGGTTGGGAATGTTTTATCAATTTGAGTCATTTTGCCACCGATAGTAGCTTGTGCTTCAACGATATCAACTTCAAAACCAGCTTCTGCAATGTCGAGTGCTGTTTGCATACCAGCAATTCCACCGCCGATAACAAGGGCTCTTTTTGTTACAGGGCTTTGTCCTGCTTTAAGCGGCTTGTTAAGCTGAACTTTTGCAAGGGCTGTTCTCCCCATAACAACAGACTTTTCAGTCCCTTGTGCTTTATCTTTATGAATCCATGAACATTGTTCACGAATATTTGCAACCTCTACCATATAGGAATTAAGGCCAACTTGTTCGGCTGCTTTTCTGAATGTTGCCTCATGCATACGAGGTGAACATGCACAAATAACAGCTCCTGTTAAATTGTTTTCTTTAATTGCCTCTTTTAGGAGGTTTTGCCCTGACTCAGAACACATGTACTGATAGTCAGTAGAAACAATGGCACCTGGTTCTTTTCCAAGTGCTTCGGCGACTGCTTTTACGTCGACTGTTCCTGCAATGTTTGTACCGCAATGGCACACAAACACGCCTATTCTTTCCATCTTGTTTACCTACTTTGCATATTTTCTGAATGCGGTTACAATTGCCTGTTGTGGCAAATCTTCATCCAGCATCATCGGAATTTGTTCCGGTTTTAAGTGATTCTGAGCGCTTTGACGAATAACGGCAAAACGGACAGCTTCTACAAGTTTTGCAGGCTCAACGTTGCGAGGGCAACGATCAATGCACGCAAAACAAGATAAACATTTGTATAATGAAGTTGAATTCATTAATGCATCAATTTTTCCATCTTTTACCATAGAAACAAACTGATGAGGGTGATATTCCATTTCATCGTATGCAGGGCATGTTCCTGAACATTTACCGCAAGCCATACATTTACGTGGATTTACACCGCTAATAGAAACAATTTGCTCAGAAGTGATTTTTTCTGACATTATTTCCCCTCCTTCATTGCTGTAGGATGCCCTAAGGCTGCCGCTAATAATTCTGTAAAATAGAATGTTGGAAGTTCTTGTGAATTGTTTTTATTCAAATTATACAAACAAAGCGGACAAGCGGTAATAATCATATCCGCTTGAGCATCTTTTGCACTTGAAAGTACCGCAGTACTTTTTTTGGTAGCCATTGCCTTGTCTTCCATTGTTACATATCCACCGCAGCATTCATTCCGCATAGGATACATAACAGGCTCAGCTCCAATAGAGCGAATAAAATCCTCTATTATTTTTGGGTTTTCAGGATTATCCATAGCCATTACTGCATTTGGACGGAGCAAAAGGCATCCATAATAGGCACCAATTTTCTTCCCTTCAAACTTGTTTGTAACCGCAGCCTTAATTTTATCAAACCCAATTTCATCACGAAGCACCTCTAAGTAATGCAGGACTGTTGCCTCTCCATTATACGGAGTGTCAAGCTTCATGTAATTATTTGCCTTTGAAGCCATGTTTTCATCGGTCTTCATATCGTTATTAGTTTGCTTAATAACATTGTGGCATGCAGAACAAAGCGTTACAAGCTTTTGACCTGCCTCTTTAGCAGCAACGAGGGCACGCACCGATGACAACTTAGATGCAATTTCATCTTTTGCCATTGAGTATGCTCCACCGCAACACTGCCAGTCTTTTACCTCTTCCAAGGTGAAACCCAATTTTTCCGCCGCAAAATGACCGTATAAGTCTAAATCTTTTGCTTGCGTTTTTAGGGTACAGCCTGGATAATAACTAAATTTCATTTTAGAAACCTCATTTATAAACTTGAAGAAGGAACCACGACGATTCCCTCTTTACTTGAATTAGACCATTTGTTCTGGATGGAACACTTCATCAAATTTTTCTTCGGTTAAAAAGCCCAATGCAATACAAGCCTCTTTTAAGGAAATATTGTCGTTGTATGCTTTTTTTGCCGTTTTAGCAGCATTTTCATAGCCAATATAGGGATTAAGAGCCGTAACAAGCATAAGCGAGTTATGCAAATTGTGGTGCATCTTTTCTTTATTAGCGGTAATTCCCACAGCACATTTATTGTTAAAAGAAACAATAGATTCTGCAAGTAATCGTGCTGACTGTAAAAAGTTGTATATACAAACAGGCATAAAAACGTTGAGCTGAAAATTCCCTTGACTTGCAGCCATTCCAACGGCAACGTCATTTCCCATAACTTGAACGGCAACCATAGTCGCTTGCTCACACTGAGTAGGATTAACCTTT
>JBOFSR010000153.1:0-21773 GCA_051651645.1 Treponemataceae bacterium
ATAAGGAAAGCGAAAAGATTTTTTTAATTTTAGTGAAAGAAGATTTTATTGATAGATATCAAAACTCCGCAATACAGGCAGGAGAATTAATTTTTGAAAATAAAGATTACAGTGTTTTATCTTATTTAAGTAATAGATTTTTTAAGGATTCCGTGATTAGTTTTCTTTTAGAAACAGGTGGAGATGTAACTCAATGGACACACCCAGATCCAGTAAAATAAATTTTTTCTATGTTGTTCTTTTTTCTCCGTTATTCTTAAATCTATTCTCTTGCTTTATCCGTCTTGACAGGACAACTATTTTTTCTTAAAGTAAGGCATGAGTAAAAAACTAGGAATAATTGTTGCAATGAAGGAAGAGCTTGCCATTTTGAAGGCAAAGGTTCAAAATCCTGTTTGCAAAAAGATTGCGGGAATGGAATTTTTTGAGGGCTTGCTTGGCAACTCGAGCGTTGTTTTAGTCAAGTCTGGTATTGGCAAGGTCAATGCATCTGTTTGTGCACAGATTTTGGTTAGCATTTTTAATGTGACGGCTTTGCTTAATTCTGGCGTTGCAGGTACGCTTAATCCACAAGTAAAACAAGGTGATATCGTTATTTCTACAGATTCTGTTCAGCATGATGTTGACACGACAGCTTTTGGCGATCCTTTAGGGGAGATTCCACAACTAGGAATAACTTTTTTCAAGGCTGATGATTCAATGCTTAAAGTAGCAAGAAAAATTACATCGACAATTACTAATTTAAACTTTTTTGAGGGGCGTGTTGCCTCTGGTGATATGTTTGTTGCAGATCCGCTGGTTTCAAAAAAAATTATTGATCATTTTGGCGAGGTTTGTGCCGTTGAAATGGAAGGTGCTGCCATTGCTCATGTTGCGTATTTAAATGCCATTCCGTATCTTATTATTCGAGGAATTTCTGATTCTGCTAATGGGGATGCTCCGCTATCGTATGAGAATTTTTTATTAATTGCTGCAAAAAATATGAGTTTGGTAGTGGAATCGTTTGTAAAAATGTGGTAATCTAAGAAACGTGCATCTTATAATAGGGAGTTTGGGTGGGTTACTTCAAGAAGATTATTTCGCTGTTTATAATTTGGCTTGTGCCAAGTGTTTTTTTTTCGTTTGAGACAGTTTTATCGATACATGATTCTTCAGATATTCGTGCAAAAATTGCTAATTCTTGGTTTAATATTTCAATTCCACAGCTTTTAGAGCAGGCTGATGAGTATCATTTAAATAAAACAGGGCAAGTTTTCAAGGTTTCGGTTATTGATTATGGGCCAGAGGTTGCGATTGCAGTAGTTCCGCGTCAAAAAAATTATGTTTTCGCAACAAATGCTGCAGGCAGTTGGCTTCTATATAAAGATAAGCTAACAGGTGAAAAAACCAAAATACGCTATTATTTTCAAGCTGAAAGTGACGTTTATATTCAAATTAGAACGGGTAAAACAAAAAACTTTGCTGATATGGTTATTTTTGGTATGTATGCCGCTTGCGATGTTCCTATTGGGCTTGATATGGATACGCTTCTCACCAAATCATTTTCTTTTATTCATACATTGACAAAAACAACGTTACCATGGGATTATGTGCAAGTTAGTGCTTGTGACTATGCATCAATCATTCAAATGATTACCCTTATTCGAGAAAATCTTTATTTATTTGAATATATCGCGGATGCTGTCTATGATGAGCAAATTAATCCTGTTCATTTAACCGATGGCACCAGTCGATCAGATACCCCCGCACGTCTTGGTATAAGTACTGAAGGTTTTTCTAAGTGGCTTATTGATGGCTTGGTTTTGCCAATAATGGGAAAGGCCACGGATGTATCTTTTTTACAAACACAGACAGTTATGAACTACTCCAAGCTGAGTATACAAACACAATTTCAAAATGAGCCAAATAAAGGACTTAATTGGACAAGAAACCTTGCAATGGAGGCACTTTCTTCTATTGCATCTCATCGATTGGATGTTCAAAATACCAATATTGATGTAAAGTCTAATTTTTTTTATTCCTTTCTTAATAGTGAAAATAACTTTAAAGGCTTAATCTCTTATGCAGAGGATATTGGCTATCATGCTGATGTGGTGCTTCCTCTTATGTATGTTTTAGCAGCACAGGAAGCAGGCTATTTTTTTCTTGCTTCAATGAGAGAGAATGCTTCTGATACACAAGAGCTTTGGAAATTTGAAGATACCGCTGTATTTTTTCCCTATTTTGATGCCAATGGAAGATTTCAACTAGTTATTTTTATCAATGGAATGGAAATTCCCTTTGAAACCTTTTATAAAGAAAATAAAAATAACTTTGTGCATTTTACTCGTGTAAAAGCAGGAGAGCGATTTGTTCCTATCACGCCGTATATAATGACCTTACAGGCAAATCGGTAAGGTAAACATTTTTTTACTGGTAAAGATACTTTGATTTTATAAGTCGTTGCTCTTGTTGTTTTTTATAAACAGAGGTTTTTTCCTAAATGAAAACACAATCATTGCTTTCTAAATTAAACTTGCTTTCTCTGGATAAAAAAGTTTGTTTTAGTGTTGTTGGTGCAGGCGGAAAAACTCGTTTAATATATGAACTTGCCAGAGAGCTTACTCAGCGTAACAAAAAGATTTTCATTACTACCACAACCCACATGTATATTCCACCTAAACAAAGTGATTTGATTTTTTTACCCGAAGAATTGATTACTGACGGACATACTTTTTTTGAAAGTAATGCCATTGTGGTTGCAGGAAAGCCTGTAACTTATGAAAAGTTTACGCAGTTAAGAGCTGTCACCTATACTATGATTGCCCGTCTTGCAGACATTATTTTAATCGAATCTGATGGAGCAAAGCATAAACCCTTAAAAATACCTGCAGCACATGAGCCTGTTATTCATCCGTCAAGTGACTGTGTAATTATAGTTTGTTCTCTTTTTGCTCTTGGTAAAAAGGCAAAAGATATGCTTTTTAGGTATGAGTTAGGCCTAGAACAAAAAGTTTTTTTGCCCAATCATATTATCACTATTGATGATATAGTGACTGTGCTAACGAGTGCTAATGGTTCGAGAAAGGGAATAAGAAAATGTCATACCGTACGTTACGTGATTACTCAGGTTAATACAAGAAATGAAGAATGTGCAAAAGAAATACAAAAAAAAGTGAACAAAATAACAGGTGATTTTGTTGCGTTACTATATCAGTGAGATTGTCTTTCTGTGATTGTAATGGATTTTTTATTGATCGCAGCTTCGTTTTTTTCGAGCTTGTATAAGATTAAGCGATTCATTTTGAAAAAAATCTTGTTCACTCATCTTCGAAACATCTTTTAAACCTAAGTCCTTTGCAGCTGCTGGGGAAACAACGACAAGAATTGCTCCAAGCTTATGAGAGCCAATAATTTCAACTATAATTTCTTTTTTATTCTCAAGATGTTGTAGGTGAACTATATCACCTTTTTTAAATTTATTACTATACGCAGTATATTTTGCAACGGGAAAAACGGGCTTTGCAAGTACGGTTGGATTGGGAAAATCAAGTTCAGTATTACTAAGGGCTTTACCTTCCCAGTATAAATCACTTGCAAAAAAACTTGAGGAAAAAAGCATATATATGACTACAATAATTTTGAACATATATATGCTACAATAAAGGAATATTATTTTTTCTGCATTGATCAATCATATCTTGTGGCCATACACTCACTTGTGTTTCACCAATGTGTGCCTTGCGTAAAAAATACATACACAAACGTGATTGTCCAATTCCGCCACCAATAGAAAAGGGTAGCTCGCCATTTAAAAGTTTTTGATGAAAATATAGTTTTTTTCGTTCAAGACAGCCTCGTTCGTCTAGCTGTTCTAAAAGTGATTGCGGTGAAACACGAATTCCCATTGAAGAAAGCTCTAACGAGGTTTCAAGAATTGGATTCCATACTAACAAATCGCCATTTAAGCCAAAATGTGTCTTGTCCGTTTGAGTAATCCAATCATCATAATCAGGCGCTCTTCCGTCGTGGTACGTTCCATCGGGTAATTTTGAGCCTATTCCATGAATAAAAACAGCCTTGTATTCTTTTGCTACTAACTCTTCTCGTTGCTTTGGTGTAGTGTTTGGATATTTTTCCCACAAATCTTGACTGTGCACAAAAGTAATTTCCTCAGGTAAAATCGGCTCAATGGATGAGTAGCGATCGTAAATAAAAAACTCCGTGCGTTTAAGACAGCGATAAATCTTTTTAACAACTTCTTGCAAAAAAGGAATAGTTCGATTAGCTTCGCTGATCACCATTTCCCAGTCCCATTGATCAACATACAACGAATGGATATTCCCAAGCTCTTCGTCTGCTCTAATAGCGTTCATATCAGTATAAATGCCAAATCCATTTTGCAAGCGTAAATCTGCAAGCTTAACACGTTTCCACTTTGCCAGCGAGTGGACAATTTCTAGTTGTTGCTCATTCATATCCTTTACAGGAAAATGAACAGCCCGTTCAATACCATTTAAGTCATCATTTAATCCTGTACCTTGCTGAACAAAAAGGGGAGCGGTAACACGGGTAAGATTAAGTTCTGTAGAAAGAGCAAGTTGAAAAAAATCCTTAATTAAGATAATTGCATGCTCAGTTTCTTTAACCGATAAAGGTGATGTATAATTTTTAGGAATACTTACGTTTGACATACGATATTTTATATCCTTTTATGCAAAAAAGCAAGTGATTAATTAGTTTTTATTTGCAAAACGTGCCCACTCTGTAGAAGCTTCAGTGTACACCTCCGCATAGAATAAACCTTGTGAGTTTTTACGTATAGCGTCACTGTACTTCTATTTGTGACGAGCTATTGTCGGATTATGCCGACAAGGAAAAACTCAACTGCAACTTGTTGCATTACAAAGTAGGACGTATCCCTCCGCTTGGAATAAAGCCTATGAGTTTTTACGTATAGCGTCAATTTATGGCGAGCTATTGTCAGATTATGCCGACAAGGAAAAACTTAATTGCAACTTGTTGCATTCGAAGTAGGACGTATCCCTCCGCTTGGAATAAAGCCTATGAGTTTTTACGTATGGCGTCAATTTACTTCCATTTGTGGTGAGCTATTGTCGGACTATGCCGACAAGGAAAAACTCAAGTGCAACTTGTTGCATTCGAAGCTTCAGCGCATACCTCAGCATAGAATAAACCTTGTGAGTTTTTACGTATAGCGTCAATTTGCTCCTATTTGTAGCGAGCTATTGTCGGACTATGCCGACAAGGAAAAACTTAATTGCAACTTGTTGCAGTCGAAGTTTCAGCGCATACTCTGTCGAAGCTTCAGCGCATACTCTGTCGAAGCTTCAGCGCATACTCTGTCGAAGCTTCAGCGCATCCCCAGTTGAAGTTAGAACATATCCCTCCGCTTGGAATAAAGCTTGTGAGTTTTTACGTATAGCGTCAGTTTGCTTCCATTTGTGGCGAGCTATTGTCGGACTATGCCGACAAGGAAAAACTCAAATGCAACTTGTTGCATTCGTAGCTAGGGCGCTCACTCGGTCATAGCTAGGGCGCACACTCGGTACTACCTTGTATGATCAATAAAACTCAAATGCAACTTGTTGCATTACAAAGTAGGACTATCACTCGGTACATATATCTTGCCTTTTCTCCGTTATTCTAAAACCTATTCTCTTTGTTTATCATATTGAGTAAAATATTTTTTTTGTGTAAAATAACGCTCGTGTAGCTTACAAGAGGAGGATTTATGGGGAAGTCGATTGGAATTATTGGAGCGGGTGCGTGGGGGACGGCGATTGCTCAAGCCTTAGCTAAGGGTGGAAACACTGTTCAGCTTTGGACGCGTGAACAAGAAGTTGCTGATGCGATTAATACGCATCATATTAATAAGAGATATTTACCTGACTGTGTTTTGTCACAAAACATTGTTGCTTGTTCAAATATACAAGAAGTTGCCAGCAAAAAAGAGTTTATTATTTTGGCAAGTCCGTCGTTATATCTTGCAAAGACAGTTGCTCAAATTCTTGAAGTTCCTTCTATAAAACATGGGGACGAGCAAGGAAACTTTCCCACTATTGGTATTCTTACTAAAGGCTTTATTCCCTCAGAGGATGGCCCTAAATTAATTGTAGAGACGCTAGAGGATCTTTTACCAGAAAACTATAAAAAAGGCCTCGTGTATATTTCAGGCCCAAGTCATGCAGAAGAAGTTGCCACAGGAAAACTTACAGGACTTATTGCTGCAAGCGAAAATCCGAAAAACTCTATTCGCTTTAGAGAGCTATTAAAAGGGCAGGGCTTAATGGTGTATTCAAGCTTTGATGTAATTGGTGTTCAAATCTGTGCTGCAGCAAAGAATGCCATTGCTGTTATTTTTGGTTGCCTTGATGCACTTGCAGAGCATTCAAATCTTTTTGGGGACAATACGGAATCCTTTTTACTTGCTGCAGGCTTAAATGAGATCCAAACACTCGGGCGGGCAATGGGGGCAACTCATCCTGAAACATTTTCATCTATTGCAGGAGTAGGCGATCTTGATGTGACGTGTCGCAGTAAATATGGAAGAAATCGTCGCTTTGGTCATGAAATTATTACAAAGAAGCTTTTGCATAAGTTTACTTCTCTTGATGACTTAATTACTCGCATTGATGAGATTGGTTATTTACCAGAGGGCGTTGTTGCGTGCAAGTATATTTACCAAATTAGTCAGCAAAAAAATATTAAGCTGCCCATTTGTACAGGATTATATCATATCTTAAATAGAAAGATTGAAAGTGAAGACTTACTAACAGAGCTTTTGCAAACTAATTTTGTATCTGAATAATCAATCGTAGACAAAGGTATTACTCTAAAAGAAGTAACTCTTTTTGGGGAATGGGAAGAGATATAGTAAAAACGGTACCTTCATCAGGATAAGAGTTGACCGTTATTTCTCCTGAAAACTCTTTAATAATTTTGTACACCATAGTAAGGCCGAGCCCATTTCCTGTTGTTTTAGTTGTGAAATATGGCTCAAATACACGGGAAAGTATTTTTTTATCCATACCTTTGCCGTTATCTGCAACGTTAAAAATATAGCGATCATTTTTAATTTGAGAGGAAATCCAAATAATGCCTTCTTTGTTTTCAATAGCAGCACGAGCATTTTGGAAAAGATTAATTAAAACTTGCTTGAATAACTTTGCATCAAGCATTAAAAGAGGTGATTTCTCAAGTAGCTTTACTTCAAAGTGAATATTTTGTTGCAATAGCTCTAACGTAAAAAAATCTACAATACCTAAAATCAGTTCATTTGGATTCAGTAGCTCCAAATTTGCATTCAACGGTCGAACAGCAAACAAAAAATCTACAACAATTTGATTGAGCCTTTCAATTTCTTCATTAACCACGGATAAATAACGCTCAGCATATTTTTCAGTAGGAAGTTCGTTATCATCTCGTGCTTTTTGCAATGCCTTTTGAATCAATTGTATGTGAATACTAATACTTGCAAGGGGGTTTTTGATTTCATGGGCAACATTGGCAGCAAGATTTGTTAAGCTTGCAAGGCTTTCCATTCGTCGAAGCAGGATTTCTTGCTCTCGTTTTTCTTTTACATCGTCAATTTTAATGATTGTACCAATGAGTTTTTTCTCTTTTACTAAAGGCATTGTTGTTAAAACAAGGATGTGCTCCGTTCCCGTTGTTGCAGTGACTGTAAAGTCATTTGATGTAATATTTTTTTGTCGAGACTGAGCAGTTCGCAAAAAATTTGCAATCTCTTCATTTTCTACAAGCTCCCAAATTGCTAAACGCTCAAATGTATAATGAGAAAGGGGAATAAATCGCTCTGCAACCCTGTTGGTAAAAATTAGTCGCCAGTTTTTATCACAGACAATCAACCCAACACTCAAAGACTCAATAACCGCATCAAAAGTTTCATTTTCATTAGTTAGCGAATTAAAAAGACGCTCTACTTGTTCATTTGACAGTTTTGAAACCTTCGTTGAAAGGCGACGAACAAGTTTTCTCATGCAAAGCCCTGTTGATTTTGCTGCAAATTATAGATAAAAAGTTCCAATGCACAAAGAGGATTTTGATTAAAAACAGTAATTTGCTCAAATAAAAGATTTATATGCTGATTGATTTTGTATATGCGTTGCTTTGTTGACAGTGGCATGTCCCTATACATTAATTTTTTTGCCGCTGTTAAAAGTTCTTGCAAAAAATATTTGAGAATAATCTTTTGATCAAACTTATTTAGGGCGGCATACAATAAAGAAGCATCGTAGTTTTGAGGCTGGATGTAAATAGCTTGGAGAAGATTTTGTACTTGAGCATTAATTTCTTCAGGAGAAACAGGCAAGAATGACGTAAAAAAAGATTCAAGAGAGGAAGCTTTTAGAGTCTCTTCAATGTGGAAGACGCGGGAAAGCACATCTTTTTGTTCATCAAAACTGCGATCAAAAAAAGAATACGTGCGCACTCGTGATAAAATTGTTGACATGATAGCACTTTTATTTGCACTCAACAAAATAAAAATCGTATCAGAAGGAGGCTCTTCTAAGATTTTAAGCAATGCATTACGACTAGCTTCATGCATTTTGTCAGCATTTTCAAAAATTATAATTTTTTTTGACGTTGTTGAAGTTAAATGGCACCATGTTGTAATTTTTCGAATGTGGTTGATAGGAAAATTGCCTGTTAAAAATCCAGTTTCTAATTTTTGACATAGACTAATAATACTTTTTATCTTTTTTTCTATTTTTGCTGAAAATTCAATTTTTTTTGTACTAGAAGACAAAAAACTATCAAGCTCTTCTAAAAGCTCATTTATATCAGACAAAAGATTTGCAATTTTGCTTGCCTTATCATCACCTTCTAAAACAATAGTATTAAATCGGCAGGTGAGCTTTCTCACGGATCTAATAAAAAGATACAATGTTGCCGTTACATACGTGGCATTTTCTTCCAGTGCTTTCAAAAAAGTATTAGAAGAAGCTTCAATTTCAAGACAACAATCACGTCCGCCTAAAATGAGCACGTTTTGATGTTGTAATAATTTATGTTGCTTGCAAGAGGGGCATTGGCATTCCCACCGTGCAGGTATATCAATTGCTTCGCATGAAAGCACCCGAGCCAGCTCCAAAGCTGAAGTTAGTTTGCCAGAATAAATTTTACCTGTAAATAAAAGAGACTGTGGCAAGTGATTTTTTTTAATATCATCTTTGAGAAGGGTGATTACATTTTGATGCAAAATATTATCAAACACTTTTTGTTTCAATCACCTTAATAAAGTAGGTTTGTGCCTGTGAAACAAAAGGCTGTAATAATTTTACAAAAATGCTGTCTTTTAAAAGTGCTTCTGTATTAAAAAATTGCTGGGAGTATAAAACAAATAAAAGCACGCCAACAATTAAAAGTCCTTCAAGAACACCGAGTAAAATTCCTAATGATTTATCAAGCCCTTTGAGAATTTCGCCACGAAATGCAAGTCCAACAATTTTTTGTAAAAGCCGAACAATTACATAGATAATGATAAAAATTGATGCAAAAGACAAAATATTACGCACGATTATAACTGAAACAAAGTTTTCATATAAATGTATAAAATGCGGATAAAATAAAAAACTTCCAATCAAGGCGATTATAAAAGCAAGTTTTGAAAAAAACTCTTCAACAAAACCTCGTATAGATCCGTGAATCATAAAGATAAAGACAATTATACCAAAAAAAATGTCAATCATTGCGTGCGTCATTTTTTTATTATATCTAAGTTTTTAAGAACTTGCAATAAAAAATTTAGTAAAAACGCAGAGTGTTTTATATAATTTTTTCTAAAAAAAGAATTTAGCATATTGACTTTTTTTTAGAAACTTGCTAGTATTAAAACATATTTGCGGATGTCATATAACGGCTATTATCTCAGCCTTCCAAGCTGATGACGTGGGTTCGACTCCCATCATCCGCTCTTTTTTTACATTTTTGATAAGTTAATAATAAAACTTACTTCGCCAACAGGTAATTTTAATTCTGTGGCAATTTCATTTTCTTCAAATCCAAGTTCAGCCAGTCGTAGAATCTCAGCTTGTTGTGAGTTATTTATAGGCAATGGATTTTGCGTAATTACCAACTCATCTTTATCTAAACTGCCTGATGAATTTACCTTATTTGTTTCATAAACAGAAAGTTTTTGCTGAATAGCATTTTTTGAAATTTCTGTCTTTGGTGTTGTTAAGGATTCTAGCACCTTTGAACTTGTTTCCCTTTTTTTGATTTCAGTTTCCGAAATATTAATTCGTTTATCAGCCTCTTGAATTAATGTCTTTAATCCTTTAATGCGTGATTCTATTAAATTGACATCTCTGTCTGTCTCATTATTAATTGAGGTAATGAGCTTATTGACTTCAATACGAATACGCTCAAGAACTCTTTCTGGAGCGTACTTTTTTGTAAATGCAATAAAAAACCAAAACCATAATAAAATATTAATAAAAAAAATAAAAATTGCTATGTAAACTTGCATAAATTACCCTGAAACATCTATATTTTGACCTAAATTTGGATCAGCAAAAAAGGGTTTATCATTTGATAAGTCTTTTTCCTCTTCTGTTTGATCCGAACCATCTGAATGAGAGTCAGTACCGTCTTGTTGAGAATTTTTACGTTCCTTAACACCAGAAAGCCCATCAGATAATTTTTGAGTTCCTGCTACAGTTGATTTTTTTTGCAATAATTTTTTTGCATCACTATCTTGCTGAATAGCATCTTTTATTTGCTGCCCCTGTGTTTGCTGAGAATGCACCTTTGCAACTTTATCAATTTGGGAATAAAGTGCTTGCAAATCAATGGGTTGAATGCTCATAGCGTTTACTGCCCATCGCTTTCTGTTGGCGCATGAAACTTTGATTGACGAATAAAACCTTCTTCAAGAAAAAAAGTTATATGCGTCATTTCCATACGAATATCTTCCCTTGTATCTCTAATATGAATTTTTACTCCAGGATAAATAGTTCCTGAAGCAGAAACCTTTCCAACCGCTTTTAATTCTTTGAGGTACGATTGTATTTCATGTATTTCTGTTGATAAATTCTCCGCTTCTTGCATCATATCACCGCGCTCTTTAACTAGCAACTGCAAGCTTTCTTCCTTGTCAGGAGGGAGCATTTTTCTCATTTTTTTCATATTTTCAAGAGTTTGAATATTCAGTCCATTTTCCTCAAGTTCTCTTAAAATCTCTGTCTGTTGACTTATAAATGCATCTAGCTTTTTCTTGCTTTGCGGATTATAGCCGACTTCAAGAATAGTCTCACTTCCACCACTATTACTACCAATATTTTTTGCAATAATATCTTCTGTTGCAAAAAGATGACCGCCAATAATCGCCGCACGCTTTCCTTTAACCCAAATACGCTTGTTTGCAACTATATTTGAATTAATAATTCCATCTGAGGCAATGACATTTTCTCCTGCCTCAACTTTAGTATTTTGAATAAATTTTGCCCAAACTGACTTTCCAGAGCGGACATATCCCTCATCGCGTCCCATAATTCCAAGAGAAACAACAACATTACCATCTGATTCAATTTGACAGTTTCCAACAGTTCCTGATATGGTTATATCGCCTGAAGCTTTAACATCAAAGCCATCATCAACATTTCCCTTTATAATAACAGTTCCTAAGAAGTTAATATTGCCTGTTTTTATTGAGACATCTCCTGCAATTTCCATAACAGGATCTACACAAATTTTGCCCGATAAAAGAAAAACATGACCGTTTAGAGATGCAACAATAGTAAGATTATCTGATAAAACTGCTACATTTTTTCCAAGAGGGAAGGCTATATCCTTGCCATCTTTAGCTTCTAATATACGACCTAAAACTGTTTTTCCTTGCTTTCCCTTTTCTGCAGGAATTTTTTTAGCAAGCTCTTGGTTTTCCTTTACATTTTGAATAATATTGAGCTCTTTAAAATCAATTTGACCGCCAGAGTTTTCCTTTGCATGAATTTTTGACAAATCTGTTTCAAAGAAATATTCAAATCGAGCATCTTTTCCATTCTCAGCAGGTAATGCCTGAGCTACAATTATCGCAGTATTATAAGTAGGTTTATCAACGAAGGCATTTATTTTTTCTTCCGAAATACCTGCAACTACTCCCTTATTTTTTAGAGCTTTTTTTATGTCATCAGCAGAAATATCGGCACCAAATTGAGAGGGAGGGTATGCAGTAATGGTAGCACTCATTTCATCTGTAGAAACACTCACCGTAAATTCTGCATTATTCTTAGTATTATTAGGATAGCTTCCTATTTTTTTATACGCTGAATTTGTTGACTGTGTTAAAAACTTATTAACCAGTTTTTCATCAAAAGTATATCCTTCATCTTTTTTTATTTGAGATAAAACGGTATCTATAAAAATGGGATTACCATTACCAACGGGTAGTACAATTTTTAGCATTATTTCAGAGCGAAAATAATGAACATACGCCTCTCCATCAGCGTCTTCAATAAGAATTTCTTCAATGGAGTCCTGCTCAATATCTTTTATTTTTTCTTTTTTTGCCTCAAAGCGAGAGGTAACGGCTTTAACATTTTCGTATGCTCGAATAAGCCATGGCTTTTTGCCAATACCAAGTACGCCTTCTGATCCTCTCTCTAAAATTTCAAACTCAATATTAGAAATTTTTGTCTGTAGCTGAACAGCAGCATCTGCAAGTGCATCATCGAGAGTATCTGCATGAATTTCTACAGATGTCAAAAGCTGGTCAATCTGCAACTTCTTAGATAAGTCAAGCCTCAATTTTTCTAGAGAAATCATTGGATTACCTCACATAATACCTTTACGAATATTTGTCAACTTTGATCGTAGACGCAAGTTTGCCTTTGAATGTAATTGAGATATTCTTGATTCACTTACTTCTAAAACCTGTCCGATCTCTTTAAAAGTCAAATCCTCATAATAATAAAGAACTAAAACCATTTTTTCTTTTTCAGGTAATTCGTTAATAGATTCAAAAATTATTCGCTTAATTTCTTCTCTCTCTACTATAATATCAGGATGCAGGCTATTGGGAGATTCGACGCAATCGGCAATAGACACGTGATCTGAATCATCGCCAGAATACCACATATCATTGAGAGACAAAATACTTGTATTTGAAACTTTCATAACTGCTTGCTGATAATCTGTTTCACTAATTCCCATGCTACTAGCAATCTCAGCATCGGTTGCCATACGACCAAGCCGTGCTTCAAGATCACTCATTGCATCCTCAATTTCGCGGGATTTTTGACGGACTGAGCGAGGAACCCAATCAATGGCTCTTAGCTCATCATAAATCGCTCCTCGTATTCGAGTAACTGCATAGGTTTTAAATTTTACATTTTTTTCAGGATCAAATTTATCGATTGCATCAAGTAAGCCAAATTGGCCATATCCAACAAGATCGTCAAAATCAACGCTTCCAGGCATTCCTGTAGAAATTCTACCTGCAACAAATTTAACAAGCGGCATATATTGACAAATAAATGCATCGCGAATTTTTGAGGATCGAGTTTTTTTGTACTCTATCCAGAGTTCATCTTCTGTTTTTTGCTCAAATAATGAAATCGCCATCTTTATTCCTAATTATCCTTTGCCAACTTTGTCTGAATTGCCTTACTAATTGACTCAGTATCATGGGCATAAGCAAATTCAGTTTTTTTCTTGCTTGTTGTTATTTTCTCTGCAACAAGTCCCTTTGGAAAAAAATCAGCATTGCTATCTGCTGTGGGCTGTTTTGGGGTATTTTTATTTATTAAATTAACAGGTTGTGAAATAGTATCTGTATTTTCTGTTTCTTTGTGAATTGTCTTATTAAAGAAAGTGTTTTCTAAATTGGTAATTTCAGAGCTTTGCTTAGTAGAAACAGGCTCTTTGTGTGCTTGGAAAGAAGACTCATCATAAATCACAGTAGTATCAGTTTTTTTTCTTTGATCAAGATTAAAAGCAGGGGCAGAGCCCGTATCAGGTAAAGACTCTTCTATAAACTGAAAACCCTTTTTAGAAGAATGAGACTGTAAGTGTGACGCTTCAAAAACGTTTGTTAAGTCAACTTTTGCAAATAGATGAAACCTATCAATTAAAAAAGAAATTCCAAATGTAATTAATGAAAAAATAAAGGCTGAAATAAAAGCTCGAAGTAAAAGTGTAGAAAAGATGACTTGACTTAATAACCCAAAGATAAAGGATAAAAAAAATCCTCCAATAGCTGAGAAAATAATTATTTTGGGGTTATACATAGTCCTCCCTCCATAAGAATAGGTTAAAACAAAAAAAAGAAATGGTCAAGAGAATAATTAAAAAAAAATAGAAATTGATTATCATAATTAGGATAAAAGGTAGCAATGCTCTCAAATTCGATAAAGCTACTAAAAATTTTTCACTATTTAATAAAAAAGGAGCTAGTAGCTAGCCCCTTTTTTATTAACAGATTTTTTTTACTCTGATATAATATTTATTTCAAAACGATCATTGAGTTTAGCAGCCCTAGATTCGACTTTGATACGAATTGATTTAGATTGTGATTCTAAAATTTTGAAATAGCCAGGTTCGATTTCTTTTACGCTAGTAGAACCCAGAGTAACTTGCCAAACAATATCATCATGGAATGCATCAGCCGGTTCTGCAACAGTCAGAGGTCGTAGATCGATTTCATCACCAACTTTAAGCTCTCTTTTTTTCTCTGTAAAATAAAGCTGCTCAAGTGGTTTTTTTACATAAACAGTATATTCCTCGGATTCTTTTCCGTCATACGCAATCGCTTTTATTGTAGTATGACCTGGAATATTGCCAACTAATACGCTGTTTGTTTGATGATCTATGGTAGCAATATTTGTATTACTTGAAGACCACTCAACCGTTTGATCTATTACGTTAGTAGGTTGTATCTGATGATTTAATTGAAACTTACTACCAGTAACCACATATTTTGGGATATCTTTAACTATAATTGTGTCGACAGGTTCTAAAACAGTGATAATACATTCTGCAATTTTGTTGTTTTCATCTGTTATTACAAATATTTTAGTCTCTCCAACTTCTTTACCTGTTACAATCCCATCTTGAACACTTGCGATTTTATCATCTTCTGGTTTCCATGTAACTCCTGTATTAACTGCATCAGGAGGTAACACTGTTTCAATTAATTTTATTGTTTTATTACGAGGAACAGATGCTTTTGATTTATCTAATTTTACAGATTCTACAGGAACATCAGTTAAAGGCACTGTTACAAGACATCGTGACTCTTTTGCCCCATCTTCTGATATTGCGGTAATTACAACTGATCCACCAGAAACAGCTGTTATTAAACCTGTTTTAGTATCAACTGCCACTGCATCATCATCTGAAACCCACATTACATTTTGATTTGTTGCATTTGGCGGTGTAAAAACAACATCAAGTTGTTTTGTTTTTCCACGCCCTAGTAGCAATTCAGATTGTTTTATTTTAATTGAACTAACCGATATAGGATTTGAAACGACGGTAATAGCACATCGACTTTCACCATTTTCAGACATAGCAGTGATAGTAACATCTCCAAGCCCTAGTGCTATTACTGAACCATCAGCAGTAACATCTGCAAAATTTTTATTACTTGTTTTCCATTCTACTTTTTGATTTGCTGTAGAGGGTAATACTTCTGCTTGTAGTTGATAGCTAGTCCCAAGAACAAGGCTCATAATAGTTTTATTCAAAATAACTTTCTCCTCGGAGGGATTACTTCCGCCTTCTGATGAACTTCTATCAATAGCATGAATTAATAAACTTGATTGTAGGTGACTTGTTATAGATGACATCGCTCGATAGGCATTTATAACAACACTTCCTTTACCCTTGAATGTTACAAGGCCTGTTAATGGATCAACATCTGCAATATCTGTATTTTCACTTTTATAATTTACAACTCCATCAACTGCTCTTGCCATTCTAATTTGATACTCTTTTGTTTGAGCCAAATCAACTTCAACTTCCTGGCCTCCAACAAATTCAATCCCCTCGGCTTTTTTTTCATCAAAAGAACAAGAAAAAAAGGTCAATGCAACGAGTGCAGCCACTAAAATGTTTACATTTTTCATAATACCCTCCATATAATAAATAAAACTTATAGCAATATTCTTTTATAGTATATATCATTTTACAATGTTATACAAGCGTTTTTTCAAAAAAATAAATAATTTTTTGAATTCACTTAAAAATATTCTCATTTTTCTACTTATTTAAGTATACTAGTAAATTAAAAAACTCTTGTCAATCATTTCATCAAGATGATTAATCATCGAGTTGATTAATCATTTTTTTTACGCTAAGATATTTTTCTATGAATGAATATAATTGTGCCTATGATGTGGTGGTCGTTGGAGGAGGGCATGCAGGAATTGAGGCGTCTCTTGCTTCGAGTCGCATGGGCTTAAAAACTTTGTTAGTAACGCAAACGATAGATTCGATTGGGCGAATGTCGTGTAATCCGTCAATTGGCGGGATTGCAAAGGGCAACATAACGCGTGAGGTTGATGCTTTAGGCGGGCAGATGGGAAAGCTCATTGATCAGTCGATGATTCAGTTTAGATTGTTAAATAAAAGCCGTGGGCCTGCAGTGCAAGCTCCGCGCTCTCAGGCTGATAAACTTTTATATGCAAGCATTGCTCGAAAAACAATTGAAAGCCAAGAAAATTTAAGCCTTTTGCAAGATACTGTTACTGACATTAAAGTTGAATCTTCTGAAAGACAGCAGCTTAAAGCCCTTATAACAGAGCGAGGACGGCGAATTGTAACAAAGTCTGCCGTGCTGACCACAGGAACTTTTTTAGACGGCAGGATTTTTATTGGCGAGTTTGACTCTCCGTGTGGACGGCTCGGTGAGGGTGCCGCTGTTGGATTGGGATCTACTTTGCGACAGCTTGGCTTTCGCGTTGGTAGGCTTAAAACAGGCACGCCGCCACGAGTGCTTCGTTCTTCCCTTGATTTTTCTCAGATGGAAGAGCAAAAAGGCGATGATCTTGTAATCCCGTTTTCCTTTGATAATCAGAGCGTAAACCGCCCTTTTGTGTCGTGCTATCTTGTGTACACCAATGAGAAAACGCACGCAATCATTCGAGAAAATATTCATCGCTCTCCACTTTTTAGCGGCAAGATTGAAGGCGTTGGCCCTCGCTATTGTCCGTCGATTGAAGACAAAGTTATGCGATTTCCTGATCGCGATAGGCACCAGCTTTTTGTTGAGCCAGAAGGACTTGACACAGAAGAAATGTATATAAATGGATTTTCCTCCTCTTTGCCTGAGGAAGTGCAAGATGCTTTTTTGCGGACGCTTTCGGGATTTGAGCATGCGGTGATGACGCGCCCAGCGTATGCGGTTGAGTATGATTATATTGATCCGACGCAGCTTTATCCTTCCTTGGAGACAAAATCGGTTGCAGGCCTTTTTACTGCAGGGCAAATCAATGGGACTTCAGGTTATGAAGAAGCTGCAGGACAAGGACTTATCGCAGGAATCAATGCTTCTTTGTATGCAAAAAAATATGACACGAATAAAGCCCCTCTAACTAGCGACTGGTATGAGCCTTTGATTCTTCGTCGAGATGAAGCCTACATTGGCGTTTTAATTGATGACCTTGTAACACTCGGTACAAAGGAGCCTTATCGAATGTTTACGGCTCGAGCTGAATATCGCCTCAAGTTGCGCCATGATACCTGTGATGAGCGATTGATTAATTATGCGTATCAAGTGGGATTAAAAACCATTGAGCAATATAACGCCGTGCAAGAAAAAATTCAAACAAAAAAAGAAATCATCGCGTTCCTAAAAAAACAGCGTAATATTGCACAAATTATTTTTGCACAAGTAGGGGAGGATGAGCACGCATTCAAAAAAAGTCTTGAAGAAAAACTTCCTAATCCTGGATATCCTGAAAACTTGTGGAATGCTGCACTTGTGGACTATAAATATGAGCATTATATTGAAAAACAGGATTCGCGCATTGCTAAATTAAAAAAAATGGATGAAAGAAAAATTCCATCGGACTTTGATTTTTCACGTGTCACAGGAATTTCTACCGAATCGCTGCAAAAACTTGAACAAATCCGCCCACAAACACTCGGACAAGCGGGCAGAATTAGCGGTATTCGCCAAAGCGACATTATGCTTCTAATGATCCACCTAAAAAAATAGAAATCTTTTTAATTTTACTGACTTATAGTAATTTTCTGACAAAGACATATTGACTTTTTAGTGTTTTTTACAAATAGTAAGTATATGATACATTCAATTAAAGATAAAAAGCCTAATATCCATTCTTCTGCCTTTGTTGCGTGGAATGCCGAGGTTGCAGGCGAAATTGAACTTTCAGAGAATGCGAATATTTGGTTTTCATCAACACTGCGAGCAGATATTGCTCCAATTCTGATTGGAAAAAACTCAAATGTGCAAGATAATGCTGTTATCCATGTTGATACAAATATGCCCTGTATTATAGAAGAAAATGTTACAATTGGTCACAGTGCGATTCTACATTCTTGTACAATTGGGGCAGGAACAACAGTGGGAATGGGAGCAATCATTTTAAATGGTGCTGAAATTGGTGAAAACTCAATGGTTGCTGCAGGAAGTCTTGTATCACCAAATAAAATTTTTCCTGCAAAAAGCATGATTATGGGGACTCCTGCAAAGGTTGTTCGAGAGTTAACAGATGATGAAGTAAAAAGCATGAAAGATAACGCACTTCACTATGTGGAACTTGCAAGTCACGCAAAAATGGATTACAAGGAAAATGCATGAAAATATCTCTTGTTGTTCCTTGTTTCAATGAAGAGGCGTCGATAAAACCTTTTTATGATGAAGTATTGATGCACGCTACAAAAATCGACGGCGAAATTGAAATTATTTTTATTGATGATGGCTCAACTGATAAAACGTTGGAAAAAATCAAAGTGCTTCAAAAAAATAATGAGATTTCTTTGCGTTATCGTTCGTTTTCGCGAAACTTTGGTAAAGAAGCTGCTATTTATGCAGGACTTGAAGCCTCTTGCGGCGATTTTGTTGCAACAATGGATGTTGACTTGCAAGATCCGCCAGCTCTCTTGCCAGAAATGCTGGACGCACTCACAAAGGAAAACTATGATTGCGTTGCAACTCGACGTGTTACTCGTAACGGAGAGCCTCCTATTCGCTCTTTTTTTGCACGCAAGTTTTATTCTCTTATTAATAAAATATCAGATGTAGAAATTATTGATGGGGCGAGAGATTTTCGCTTAATGAGTCGGCAAATGGTTAATGCAATTTTATCAATCAAAGAGAAAAATCGTTTTTCGAAAGGCATTTTTTCGTGGGTTGGATTTAATACAAAATGGCTCGAGTATAAAAATATCGAACGCAAAACGGGCGAAACAAAGTGGTCATTTTTTAAGTTGTTTCTTTATTCAATTGAAGGAATCACCGCATTTTCTACAGCTCCGTTAGCTCTTGCTTCTGTGCTAGGCATTACAATTTTTATTATTGCGGTGTGTTTTATTATAGTGATTATCGCAAAAACGCTTATTTGGGGCGACCCTGTTGCAGGTTGGCCATCAATGTTGTGTATTACCTTGGCTATGGGAGGATTACAACTTTTGGCAATTGGCATTGTCGGACAATACCTTGCAAACACATACATTGAAACAAAAAAACGCCCTCTTTATATAATTAAAGAAGAGAAATAAAATTTTGGAGAAAACATGTTACACTCTTTTTATGAAAACATCAAAAATAGTATTTACAAAAAAATAATACTTGGATTAATTGGGTTTGGAATGCTTTCATCTTTTTTAATTTTTTTACCCCAAGTGAGAATGTTTATTATTACAGAAATTTTAGAAAAAATAAAAGGAGGAGAAATACAAAGAAACTACTGGCTTGAACAAATGGGGAGGTTAAATATTGTATTGCTTTTTATGTTATGTTGTACTACATATTTCACAATTAAATGGCAGTCTCTTATAGTAAAATTAAAACTATATCTGAGTGAATTCACGATATTAATAAAACAAAATTTATTTGCATTTCTTTTTTTGTTAATTATAGGACTTTTAGCTCTAACAACAATAATTCGTGCAAACTTTTATTATCAAGATGATGTTTATAGAATAACAAATAATAATAGACTTGTTTTTGGTTATCAGCGATATTTAGCAGAGATTATAAGCCCCTTAGTTCATATGAGTGCAAGTCCAAGTATAGATGTAGCCCCTTTAACGCAGTTAATCGCATTATTTATTTTATGTATATCGATTTTTATACTGGTATACCTTTTTACTGGAAAAATTACTAAACTATCTTTATTTGCAGGACTACCTCTATGCTTTTCACCTTATTTTTTGGAAAACTTTTCTTACCGATATGACTCTATTAATATGGCCTTGTCAATTTTTTTTAGCCTTATTCCTTTTCTTTTTAACAAATCATCAAAAGACTTCATGATAGTATCTTTTTTTGGATTATTAGCAATGACTCTCACCTATCAGTCTTCATCAGGAGTATATATTGTTCTTGTTTGTATGTTTTCTTATAAATACTGGATGGCAAATGAAAAGTCTTTTAAAGAAATTATAATTTTTATTATTTCATCCACTATGATATTCGTGATAACACTTTTATTTTTTAGACTTTTCATTAATGTCAACGGAGTTGGATATGTTTCTAACCACACTTTTTCTATAAATACTATGGTACAAGGTATAATTAAAAATATATCAATTTATTTTCAATTATTGAACTCCGACTTAAACAGAACGCAAAAGATATTTATTGGTCTAATCATTACATACTTTTTCATAGCTAATATTCTTTCCTATAAAGACAAAAAAAAGATATTAGTTATTATAACAACAAGCTTTCTTTTAGCAATTGTTTTTCCTTTATCTTTTGGTGCTTATATTATTTTAGAAAAACCTCTTTTTGCAGCACGATCTTTTATTGGCGTAAATATTCTACTTGCAGTAATTCAGATTATTACTATAAATTTGAGTACCATAAATTTGCGATTATTTAAATTTATTTCTGTTGGAACTATTATACTTTTCTCATACTCACTAATTACTTTTGCTTTTTCATATGGAAATGCCTTAAGTGAACAAAAAAGATGGAATGAGTTTAAATTAGAAACTTTTTTAAAAGATTTTTCAACTCTCAATCGAGAAGAGACTATATATTTACAAATAGCAGAACACTCAACAGCAGACAAAAATAAATATCCTGCAACAGTAAAACTCATGATAAAGAAATACCCCATTTTGAAGCGATTGGTTATTACAACTCTCAGTGCAGGTTGGATTACTCGATATCTTCTTATTGCAAATAATTTTGATTTTATTTACAATGATTTAGAAGAAATAAATTCTGAAGATTTTTCATTGTTAAATTTTCCTACACTGATTGATACTTCTTATCATACAATAAAAGGTGAAAGTGATAAATTTTTACTGATATTAAAATAACGCTTGATGTGGATAATTTTACTATCAAGATTATAAAAAATAAAAAAGGATACCCTATACATGGATGAAAATATAGCATTGAAAACTAATCAGAATAAAAATTGGTATTTTTTCTATATTTATTTGTTTCTTGACTAGCACCTAAAAAAACAAATAAGGTGTAAGTAAATGAAATTCAGTAGATTAAGTACATATAAAATCAATAAAATAGTTTTGTGTTTTAGCGAAGATATTACAGCAACGGCAGCAGCAAAAATTGTGAAGGTAAATCGAAATACAATTAATAGCTA
>JBOFSR010000154.1:0-21240 GCA_051651645.1 Treponemataceae bacterium
AATCAATTTTATCAATACGAACACTATCAATGCCCAGTGCTTCTAGTTTTTGGTATGTCACAAGTTCACCTTCTTTTAATTGTAAAACTTTTCTCAAAATCCACTTGCCAAGATCTTTATTTGGATTTGACATCAAAGCTTTACCAGCATCTTGACAAATTTTTGCCTGCAAATTATTTTTATCAGGCAAAACAAGAGTAAAAATTTGATCTCGATCAGAAAAAAAATTTTGATACCTTTTATGAATCCATTTGGGTACTACAATATACACTTCATTAGGATCACGTAAACGCCCCCTTGCATTCCATTGATTTAGTCCACTTTTTTCCTGAACTTCGCCTGATAGTGGCGAATACAAGGGAAGGTAAATTGTTTCTTTATCTCTAGGAGTGGATTCAATAGCAAACACAGCTTTTTGATTATATAAAGCTTCTAATTCAACAAGAGGATTTTCTAAAACTGAAACTGGAATATGAAAGCAACTATCTGGTGTATGGAAATGTTTTAACAGCGTACTTTTTGATAAATTAAAAGAACTATTTTTGTCTTGAAAAGAACTTTAAAACAATTCGTGAAAGTAATTTATTTATCCAGTCATCTATTTCTGAAAAAGTAGCAATCTCATCTAAAAAACACAAAAATGGATTTTCTCTGACAAAATCTCCAATAAAAACATGAACATCTTCTTTAAAACTATCAGCGTATGTTTCTGAGTATTCACTCAGCTTTTTCTCCAGATACAAGACTTTTTGCTCAAAATTTAACATACAGGCTCTCTTAAATGATATTCTTTTGTCGCTTTTGAATTGATTATCCGCTCCTCAAAGCAAAGATTTTTTAATGGATTATCAATAGTCAAAAATTTGGGTTCTTCATCAAGATTCAAAACTACGGTAATAATATAATCTTTTTCATATTCTTTTGCTTTGCAATATTCATTTTCCGTTAATCGAAATGTGCCTTTTGAGGATCTGATTCCTTTTATCTCCGCTAAAAATGCATGATTTTCCACCGTAACTTGAAAATCGTATCCATCTCCATAAAGCCGAGCATCCTCAAGTGTTCCACCCTTAAAAATATTGATATTCGAAAAATTTGTTATAAAAAATAATTCATTTTGGGGCTGTGCCAGATAAGTTAAAACATATCCTTTTTAGCTAAATTATAAATTATTTGCATTTGGTTTGCAACTCCCTTGTTGTTAAATCTCCATTCACATTCTCGAATGTATAAATGAAAATGTTCTTTGGGAATTCTCATACCACATTTTATTTATTTTTCATTAAGTGGTACAGCCAAAAAAAATGTGCCAAACTGCAAAATCGTAAATATTTACCAAATGAATGCAGGAAATATTAATCGGCATATAGCACCTAACCACATGAAAAAAGATGCATCAGAAATTAACGAAATATTTAAAAACTGGCAATGAAATTACAGGAAAAGCTAATAAAAACCTTAATTCTGTTTACAGCTATTTGGATGAAGTTTTAAAAAGAATATTTTCTTGATAACTCTAAGCTTCTTACAAACACAGAGTTTTCATTAGTACATTGCTACATCTAAATAAAAGAAAGGTACTAAAACCGTAACTGTAAATTAAGTTTAAAATACAGCTGACAAATATCTACCAATGAAGAGGTACGTTCTCTATAAAAGCAAAACAAAATTTGCCCAACAAGACTAGGCATTTCACTATCAACCATTTTAAATTAAACTCCATTGTATCTCGTTCTGGACCAATATACTCAAATTTTCCACCCAGCTGTTCTATCTTATTAATTCTATCTTTGAGTTTTGTTGCTGATTTAATCGAATTTATTTCATCAATATAATTCTTATTTAATCCTGTAACCCTGAATATAAAATTTGTGTTTCCCGATGCATTTAATAACGTTGGATTACTTCCTAAATAAGACTTTATTCCAAAACCTTCATCTTCTTTTTTAATTACCTCACTCTCAATATCCAGTAAAATATCTGCTTTTTGATTGCTGTTTCCACCTTTAATAATATTAAAACCTAATGCATTTTGGATAATCTTAAATTCGAGAATATCAAATGTATGAGATCCACTTTTAATCTTTGATACTAAAAAATTGATTGTTTCTGTGTTTAAAATATCTGCAATATTTACATCGTTTCTTTCTTGGTTTTCTTTGTTTCTAATTGTTATTGTTGAAAGACCCGTCAACATAAATTCAATATCCAAATTATGAGTTGTAACTTTATTGATTTTTAAAATACTGCGAGTTTTGTTTAATTTATCATCTGCCAAGGATAACTCTTTATCTAACAGCAACTTTATAAAAACTAATAACTCGCTCCATTCACCTTTATTGTTCATACTACTCAAACTCCTTTTTTTTGGTGTTAAATGATTTAAATACAACAAAATATTTTTTGCTACAGCTTCAACTGCGTCAATAGCGACACTATTACCAAGCTGTTTTAGTGCCTGTGTTGGACTTACAGGAAATGAAAAGTCATCTGGAAATCCTTGCATTTTTTTCGCCTCAAGATAAGATAATCTTCGTAACTCTCCGTCAACTTCATAATTATCCCAGTTCCTTCTATCATCAATACTAGACCATCTCCCTCCAACTCTGATAGTAAAGCCAATATCTCTTGTACAGGCACCTCCCCAAACATAACTCATAGTATATTTTAAAGGAATAGGTAAAGGAAAAGTAAAACCTTTTAGCAATTCTTCATCTCTAAAACCAACAATAAAAACTCTTGCTCTAAGCTGAGGCAATCCATAATCAGATGCATGAATTATTTTAAAATAAAAGGAATAACCTAGTTCATCTTCAAGTATGCTCCGAATAGTTTTGAAAGTATTCCCATTGTCATGCGTTATTAATCCTCGAACATTTTCAAGAAAAAACACTCTTGGATTTTTTGCCTCTAAAATCTCAGCAATAGTAAAAAATAAATTTCTTCTTTCAGAATTATGATTATCAGCAAATCCTCTTTTTTGTCCTGCTTGACTAAAAGGTTGACAGGGAAACCATGCACACAAGATATCAAAATCAGGCAAATTCCTTGGTTCAACAGTTCGAATATCTTTATTAAAAAGATTGTTCTCAAATAAAACTGGAGAAATTTTTTTGAAATTAGCTTCGTATGTTTTCCAAGCAAATTCATCTATTTCAGATGCAAATACGCACTCTCCACCAAGTCTATGTAAGGCTAAATGAAAACCTCCAATGCCAGCAAATAAATCAATAAAAGTAAATTTGCTCATCTGCATCTATCCTGCATTGGAAGTTTTTTTAGTTCACTATAATAATTCATCTTTAAATACCAAAAAGATCCATAGGATTCATTTTAAATTGGAGCATATTTGCAGAGGGTCGCCCGCCATCTCCACCTTTTCTTTGTACTTAAATACGTCCAAGTTTAATGTTTCCTGCTTAGTAATTTCAATATTTCCTTGAGAATAATAATTTAAGACTTCATTCATCGGCTTCAAAGCAGATTTTATGGTTTCACCTTGCTTGTAAATAACCAACATCCATTCAGCAGAAAATTTTCCTCAACCTTTTAAAATATCTGTGAGGATAAACAGTTTCTTTTCTTGAAAAAATTGTATTATTTGACCCTGCTCATCTTGCTCAAATTCATCAACGAACATTCGTCGCTTATCTCGAACATCTTTTTTATACGGCACTAGTTCACCTGTAAAATACTTTAAAAGTCTCGTAATATCATTTGAAATATTCCATAATTCACTGTACTTATCAACCCAGCGTTTATCTATCTGATTAAATCCTTGTAAATTTGACACTAATTTGATTGAAATATTTTGCCAATCAATTTCATCCTTAAACTTAACTATAATTGAAATTTGAACTTGTATATCTGCCTTAAAATGCCCTGATATTTTGACAGCTTTAACATACTCTATTTCATCTAGCTTATAACCCATAATAACAAGCCATTCTTGAGCTAATGCATTATTTTGTCAAGAATTAAACAATTCAATAACAAAATTTTCATTTTGAAAACCAGCCTTTGCTGTTTTCGAGCCTTCCTCTACGGTTTTCACATATCTCCTTTTATATTGAAAATAGCTTTTTTTAGATTTCCTGCTATTGCTTCGATAACATTGATCGTCATCGCATTTCCCACTTGCTCTAAAACGGTAGATTTACTAACAGTTTTCAGTTTATCAATGTAGTCACTGGTGTATCCTTGCATTCGTAACGCATCATTTTTTGACAATGAATACAACTCGCCACCATAAACATATAAAATCCCTTGCCGCCCTTTTCGTATCGTCGGCACATAGCCTCTATAAAGCCTTAAATCACTTTGCCGTGTATCTAAAACTAAATAATCCTGCGATAATAAATCACAAAGATCAAAACGATTAGCATTATATTTGTTGCCTAAATACCTAAGAAAAGTTTGAAACGACGGAGTATTTTTTTCAATTTTATCGGATTTATCCAAAAACAACGACAAATCGTATTCTTGTTTCTGACCCTGCGGAAATTCAAACGATGAAATTTTTAAATCTTTTCGAATTCCAACAAAATAAATTCTCTCGCGTGAGTGAGGAACGCCAAAATCAAGACTATTCAACACCTTGTACTGCACGGCATAACCGCTCGAATCCAAAAGATCAAGAATTATTTGAAAATCCTGACCTTTATTGATGTTTACCAAGCCTTTGACATTTTCCAAAATAAAATACGGAACTTTTTTCTCCTGCAAAATTCGAGATATTCCATAAATGACCTGCCCTTGATGATCTGTCAAGCCTTTTCGCTTTCCAACAATCGAGTATGACTGGCAAGGAAAGCCCGCAACAATTGCATCAACAGAGGGTAGCTCGTCTGTATTTATATCTGACAAATTTCCCATTCCACAATGATTTTCCTCGTGCAACAACTGATACGAGAGAATCGCTTTTTCATCAATTTCAGCAAAATTAAGGCACGCAAAACCATGTCGCTCTAAGCCAAGACGGCCGCCGCCAATGCCTGCACAAAGATCAAAAAACGTGAGCTTGTTTATATTTTGTTGATTAATAGAATTATTTTCGCTAAGCATTTTGTCACTATATCAAGAAAAAAGAAAAATTTCAGTAGGAAAATCGCTCTATTTTAGCGCGTCATCTAAAAAAAATTACAAAGAGGCTAACATTTACACGATAGCAAAAAAAAGCTTATAGAAATAGCCAATGATTTACAAAAGCCTCTTTCTATAAGCATTAAATAAAGAACAGTATATATGTTAAGCTTTGGTAAAATTCCCTGTTTTGGAAATCCCTATTTGACTACCTTAGCCAAACGCATCAAAGCTTAAAAATATTATTTAAAATCCTTTGGTCGACGTTCAACCCGTTTGCATTGACCACACTCAGCAACGTTTTTTATTTTTCCGTTTTCAAATAACGTTTTCATAACGACTTCTCCGCCACATGAACAAAAAAATTTATGAGTTGTTATCGAAGTCCGCGAGTTCTTACTTGCTCCGCCCATGATATACCTCCACTTTTAGTGTATAAAATTGATTTTGAATGCATACTGAGTGCAAACATTAATGCCGAGAACCAGAATCGAACTGGCACGGGAGTTAAAGCCCGAGGGATTTTAAGTCCCTTGTGTCTACCTATTCCACCATCTCGGCAATGTTCAAAAATATAACTGATTTTTTGATTTTAGTCAAGAGTTTTGAAAAGCTCTCCGCCAAAATCTATTTTTTTCAATCATAACGTTTATTATAAAAAGCCTTGACAAAACAGCGGTATTTCATACAATTTTAGAATATGAAAAACTTTGAACAACGGCTATCTCGCCTTGAAGAACTAGGCGATTCCATAAAAAATCCTGATCTCCCCCTTGAGGATGCCTTAAAAATATTTGAAGAAGGCATTAATCTTGCAAAAACGCTTGAAAAAGAAGTTGAAAAAATTGAAGGAAAAATTCAAATTTTAATGAATCAGCCCGAGCCTGCAAAAAATACAAAACCCGAGCTAGAATTATTTTCACAAAATGACTAATCACGTAACGCCAAAGCCAATAAAAAAGTTGTCTAATGAGGCGGCTAGAAAAATTGCTGCAGGCGAGGTTATTGATCGTCCAAGTGCGATTGTGCGCGAGCTACTTGATAATGCAATTGATGCTGGAGCGACGCAAGTCCTTGTAGAGCTTGAAGGTGGTGGGATTGAAAAAATCCGCATTGTTGACGATGGTTTTGGAATGACAAAAGAGGATTTGGAAAATTGTGCATTCCCACACGCAACAAGTAAAATCCATTCTGAAAAAGATTTGCTAACACTTTCGACACTCGGCTTTCGTGGTGAGGCACTTGCCTCTATTGCCGCTGTCAGTCGCCTCGAAATTATCAGTTTTCGTAAAGAAATAGCATATAAACTGAATGCATACCTAGAAACGGAACATTCGGTAACACCCTCTCAACTGGGAAAAGGCACCATTGTTCAAAGCCAAGCTCTTTTTGAAAACTTCCCTGCACGTCGTCTTTTCTTAAAACGCCCCACAACAGAAGGGAATTTATGCCGACAAACGTTTATTGAAAAAGCATTACCATGGAATACGATCGCTTTTCGTCTCACTATGGACGGAAAAACAAAAATGGACCTGCCGAGTAATCAAACTCTAACTGAACGGTTTTTATCAGCACTTGAAATTAAAGAAGATGAAACTTTTTTTTCAGAAATCACAGGCAAAGCAGAAGGATTTTCTTTTTCAATCGTTTTAGGGCATCCAAATGTACATAAATCTGATAAAAAAAATTTGTATATTTTTGTTAATGGACGCAAAGTTTGGGAATTTAGTCTTATTCAGGCAATTGAATATGGTGCTCAAGGCTACTTTCCAAACGGAAGCCATCCAGTGGCAGCCTTATATTTATCTATTGACTCTTCCCTAGTGGACTTTAATATTCACCCTGCAAAAAAAGAAGTTCGATTCAAAGATGGAGCATCCGTTCATCGTGCCGTAAGTGGTGCAGTACGCAATTTTTATAAAAATCATGCAGTTCATGGCATAGTCACTCAAATTGATTCACAAAATGAATTTCAATATGAGTTTGAAAACTCCCAAGCTACTGAAAAATTTTCTGTTAACGAACCCTTTGAATATACCTCAACGCCGCATAAAATGTCTATGCCAAAATCTTTTTTTACTCCTTCAAAAAAATTTGATCCAACGCAGCCTTCAGCACATAAAAATCACCATACTGCCTTTGAGCAAAACTTACAAAAAAATACTTTTTCAAATCAAACGCATATACCACACAGTGTTCCTAAAAAGCCAGAGGAAAAATTTATTTATAAAGGGTGCGTTTTAGGTGTCTTTCTGATTGTCGAAAAAGATGACAAAATATTTTTGCTTGATCAGCATGCTTGCCATGAACGAATTTTATTTAATCGCTTTATGAGCGAAATTGGGCAAAAACAAAAGCTCCTATTCCCGTACGTTATTGAGACTCAAACCAAAGAAGACGATGATTACTTAAAATCCTTAAAGGAAGAACTCAATAATTCTGGCTTCGAGATGACTTTTGATGGTGATGGTCGCTGGGAATTTTTTGCCACTCCTATTCGCTGGATTGGCAGTGAAGAAAACCTTGCCGAAGATTTACTTGAAAAACATATTCAACCTAAAGAATTGATTTATAAGCTGGCTGCAAAAACGGCATGCCGTGGAGCGATTATGGATGGTGCCGTGCTTGATGACACAACAGCAATACATTTAATAGAAGACAGCTTTGCACTGGAAGACTCAACTTGTCCCCATGGGCGCCCATTATGGACAGTTATCTCAAAAGAAGAGTTATACAAACGCGTTAGACGTATAGATTAAAAGCTTAATTTACTTTTTTCCATGCAACAGGGATAGTTGTTTTTTCAGTAGAGACCGCAACGCCATCTTGATACACTGTTTTTAGGGTAGTCTTATGCCCTTCTAAATAATTCTCGCTCAAAGGGCTAAAAACCCACTCAATAGGATCAGCAGTTAATGCAGTTGCAAGAGAAACTGAGCGTGGAATATCGGGGAAAAAGGACGCATTAGATTTTACTGACTGCACAATTCTTAATTTATTACCAGAAAAATTAATGCTCACAGGCATACTTGCACCGCCTTTGAAAAAAACAAAACCTCGCCCTGGTCGCAAAAGTACAATTCTATCAATAAAATCTTCACCTTCCCAGTTTCCTGCAAAAGACTCAATTGAAAAACTTTGTCTCGCTTGAGCTTTAGCAACAGAATCAGTTTGTGAAAACAGAGCCTGCAAAGTTGGCTTTATATCAAGCAAAAGCTTATTATAGCTATCATAGCTTATTTCCTTTTGAGTTATTTCAGCGTTCGAACTAGACGGTGGAAGCACCGAAATAGTCGATATCCAATTGGAGTTAACAAGCGAAAGTTTTATAAAAAACACAAAATTATTACGCCACGATAACTCTTCATTATAAATCTCATTACGCTTATCAAGAATTTCATAAATATTTTGCTCACTCATATAGGAAAAATATAAATCCTGAATAGGGCGCGCTAGGTCTGCATCAAAATTTTCAGAGAGTACTGCATTATAAAATTCAAGAATTTGATTTGTTGACTGTGAAAAAATCTGGACGAGTAGGGAAAAATAAATATAACAAATAAATATTTTTTTTCTCATAATTATTAACGTAAGGATTTCTTAAAATCTCGCTCAACATCACGGGTGATATCGCGATCACGAATAGTATTACGCTTGTCAAATGTTTTTTTACCACGACAAAGCCCTAAATTCACTTTAACAAGCCCATTTTTCAAAATAAAATCAAGTGGGACAAGCGTAAAGCCCTTTTCATTCACTTTACGTGTCAAACGTTTTATTTCAGTTTTATGAAGGAGCAGCTTTTTTGCCCGTGTTGGATCATGCACAAAGTGTGACGCATACACATATTCTGTTATATGCCAATTTTTCACCCAAATCTCATTTTTTATAATTTCGGCAAAAGCATCAGGGAAGGACATATTCCCTTCTTTAACAGACTTTACCTCCGTACCCTTAAGCTCAACTCCACACTCAAAGGTTTCTTCAACTTCGTAGTTGAAACGAGCTTTTCTATTCTGTGCAATTAGCTTTGTGCCAACACTTTTCATTAATTATAGTATATCACATTTAGGTCGATTACTCAAGAGAAAACTGATTTTTAAAGACTTACGGCGATTCAGTGAAGACAAAAAAATCACCCTTTTTTTAGGAGAGTTTCACTTTTATTAATCCAATCTTTTCCCATAGCGGAGGCAAATTTTTTATACGTTTTAATAGATTCTTTCATTCCAAGTAAAATTTCTTGTGCTTTTTCTGACTGTTGATTGTGAATGAGTTTTTCGATGTAGTAATATCCAACTTCAAAGCTCGCACTTTTTTCATACAAAGTTTGAAGCCTTTCTAAGGTATCTTCTCCGTTTTTATCTTCAATTAAAATTTCAAATAAAACTTCTTGCGTTTCACTTAGAGAACTATGCTCTTTTAGACTTTTGATAATTTCCTGTGCTTTGGAATAATCTTTCATAAAAAAATATGATTTTGCTAGTGGAAATAAAATCGCTTTGTCATCTTTGTAAGGGCCGGTTAAGCATTCTTGATACAGATTTATGGCACTTTCATATTTTTGCCCATCAATATAAGCCTCGGCAAGAAGCATTTTATTTGCAATGGTTTTTTGAGCTTTTAACTGTTTTTCAAGCTCTTCAATTTTTGCATTCGGATTTATTATATTGGTTAAATTCACACCAATTTTTTGCCGCGTCGATCGATTAAAATACTCAGGCAGGATTTCAACTAGCACGTATGCAATTCCGCCAAGTCCACTGGGCAAAAAAATCAAAACATACAGCCAATAAAAAGGGCGATGCGTTTTGATAACATGCACAATGAGAATGATTTGCAAGATATACGGAATTAATGCTACAAGCCAGAGCATTTACACAGCTCCCGTAAGCGGTGGCTCCGATAGGCCAGATTCCGCCTTGATAATTTCAAGAAACTCTGCATGTTCAATAATTTCTTTTTCAAGCAACCGAACAGCAATATAATCCACAAGATTTTTTTTCTCTCGCAGCATCGAGCAAACGTACTCAAAACGAGTTTTCATGATTTTAGCAAGCTCGTCATCAATATATTGTTGCGTCGCTTCCGAGTATTCTTTGGTAAGCTGTGGCTCGCCGCCATATCCTGCACCTCGTTTTGATAAAACAACATTTTCAAAACGCTCGCTCATGCCAAAATCCATTAACATTGCTCGAGCAATATCACTTGCACGCTGTAAGTCGTTGCCAGCTCCCGTTGAAACTTCCCCAAGTACAATTAATTCTGCTGCCCGTCCACCGAGCAATACGTCAATTTCGCCGTACATATCGCTCGTCGTTCTCAAAAATTTATCTTCTTCAGGACGATGGAGAGTGTAGCCCAACGCGTTTGCTCCACGTGGAATAATTGAAATTTTATGAACGGGATCGGCACTTTTTGTAAAGGCTGCGACCAAAGCATGCCCAGTTTCGTGATAAGCGATTGTTTTTCTCTCTTTTTCACGAATGACACGACTTTTTTTCTGTAAACCGACGACGGTTTTCTCAATTGCCTCATCCAAGTCTTCCATTAAAACTTCTTTTCGTCCGCCACGAACAGCCAACAATGCCGCTTCATTAATGATATTTGCAAGATCAGCTCCCGCAAAGCCAGAAGTTGTCGCGGCAATCGCTTGAAGATTTACGTCGTTTCCAAGTTTTACATTTTTTGCATGGATTTTCAAAATTGCCTCACGCCCTTTCACGTCTGGACGATCAACAACAACTTGACGATCAAAACGCCCTGGCCTTAAAAGTGCAGGATCAAGGACATCAGCACGGTTTGTAGCAGCAAGCAAAATCAAGCCCGTTGTATTGTCAAATCCATCCATCTCAACAAGCAATTGATTGAGAGTTTGCTCTCTCTCATCATTTCCGCCAATATTATTAACACGACTTTTTCCAATAGCATCAAGCTCATCTATGAACACAATACATGGTGATTTATCGCGAGCCTGTTTAAATAAATCGCGAACACGACTTGCCCCAACGCCAACGAACATTTCTACAAAGTCCGAGCCAGAAATCCGAAAAAAAGGAACGCCAGCCTCGCCTGCAACTGCCCGTGCCAAAAGCGTTTTTCCTGTTCCTGGGGGGCCTACTAATAAAACGCCTTTTGGAATTTTTCCGCCAATTTCTGTATATTTTTGTGGAGATTTAAGAAAGTCAACTACTTCTACCAGTTCTTCTTTTGCCTCATCAACCCCTGCAACATCGCTAAATCGAGTTTTTACTTTTCCTTCTTCCACCGCACTTGCACGTGATTGTCCTGCAGAAAAAATACTGCCACCCAAGCCACCGCCACCGCTCATTTTTTTAAAGATAAACCGCCAAACAAGCAATAAAAGTGCAATCGGTAAAATTGAATTCAATAGAAAATCAATAAAGAAATTATTTTGCTTCGCTTGAGCCTTATAAGAAACATTTTTTTCATCAAGAAATTTAAGAAAATCTTCCGTTAAGATAGAAGCGGTTCTATAGACTGCCGTGTTAGACTGAGCGGCCAATAATGGATGCAATCGTGATGGAGCGTCTAAAATCTGAGCATTCGGCCCGTATCCAATAAAATAGCTTTGACCAAGCACAACGGTTGTAATCTGACCGCTTTCAATAAGTTTTTTGAAGGTCGAAAACTCGATGGTATCGTCGCCTTTTGCAGAAAGATACACATTCAAAAGAGCAAGAACGCTAATAACAACAAGTACAATTCCCCAAACAGGAATCTTCGGCTTATTATTTTTGTCTTTATCATTTTTATTTGAATCCCCACCAGCCAATTTAAAAAAATTAAATGAGTCATTTTCATCATTCTTTTTTTTGTTGTCGTTGTTGTCAGCCATAAGTCCCTCAAAATATTTAATTATACAAAGCAAGTTTATTTAATTTATGTATAATTTTCTGTCTCTATAAATATACGAAAAAAAAACCACTTAGTCGAGAGGTAAAAAGTATTTTAAGGAAAACTCTCGGTCAAAATAAAATCAATTTTGTTAAAATGAGTTTGAGTAATTTGATTGAATCATAAAAAAACGACTATTTAGTATTCTTTTATTTTATTGACTTTTTAAAATAGATGATGTAATCAGCAAATGACAAATAAGCAGCAAGAAGCGTTATTGCATAAAGAACCATACCAACAAACTTTAACTGCGGAAGCGAATTAAAAATATCAACATCTAGTCGTAAAATTGTTTCAATTATTAGCGAATAAAAAATGGCAACCACGTATAATACTGTTTTTAACTTTCCACCTTTTCTTGCACCAATAGCAACACCTTTTTGCATTGCCATCAGGCGGATAAAAAGCATTCCAAATTCACGATAAATAATCAAAATAAAAATGATCGTCGGCATATAACTTTCAAGCATAAAGCAGACAAAAAGCGTTAAGTGAACTAAAACATCGCCAAAAGGATCAAAAAGCTTTCCAAAATCACTTACTTGATTTCGCCGTCGTGCAAAAAATCCATCTAAGAAGTCAGTAAACTCCATAAAACCCAAAAGAGGAATCATAATAAAAGCCGTAATAAGTCGCACTTGAGGAAGACTTGGAAACCAATGCGGAAGAAAAAAAATAATAAAAAAAACAGGCGAAAGTATAATACGTGAAAGAGTGAATTTATCAGCAAGATTCATGGCACATCCTTTATTTTATAGCAAAAGTATTTTTATGTGTTAATTAGTCTCTTCGATCTTTGGCGAGCAAAACGAGTCGTAAAAGATTTGCAATAGCAACAATAGCCGAGGCAACATACGTCATCGCGGCAGCACTGAGAACTTTTTGAACTCCCTGCAGCTCTTCATCGGTGAGTGTTGCACTATCGCGTAAAATTACCACAGCTCTACGAGAGGCATCAAATTCAACAGGAAGCGTAATTAAATAGAAAATCACCGCAGCAGAAAACAACATAATGCCAACATTGATAAGCACTCCCCAGCTGAGCAATAATCCGCCAATCACCATAGTTGGGCCAAAAGAAGAGCCTATATTTGCAAGTGGGACAAGCGTGCTTCGTAGTCCAAGCGGTGCATAATTTTGTGCATGCTGAATTGCGTGGCCTGCTTCATGAGCTGCAACCCCAATTGCCGCAATCGATGTTTTGCTGTATACGTCGCTAGAAAGTCGTAAAACCTTTGTGCTTGGATCATAATGATCAGTTAAAGAGCCTGCAACAGACGCAATGGTAACATCATGAATATTATTTGCCTTTAATAAGGCTTGAGCTGCATCACGGCCTGTTATTCCGCGTCGTGATAATTCGTTCGAAAAACGAGCGAAAGTTGATTTAACTTTAACCTGAGCCGCCATTGAAAGAATCATCGCTGGGATTATCAATATAAAATAATAAGAATCAAAAAAAGGAAAAAACATCATCCCTCCAAAAAATCAAAATACATAATAATTATACTCTTTTTTGCTAAGAGAAACTAGTCACCAAAAGCGTATTTTCTAAAATTAATTGTACTCCCTTGAAGAGGAGGCTATCAAAAGATCCCATAAAAATCATCCTTAAAATAAACTTTAACTGAGGCAAAACTTTTATCTCAATATATATTTTTTTTTGACGATGACTATAACAGAGAGAAAGAATGATTAGTTTTGAATATTAGTCACTAAATTTAATTTATCAGGAGATTCCATGGTTTATTATCTAGCATCTTTTTTAGCCCCAATGTTTGGCCCTGCTCGATTATTGCAGTCATACGCCGTGCTTATTGGACTTGTGCTCTACTTTGGCTTTTTTATCACCGTGTGGATTTTACCCTATTTCTATAAAAAACTTCCTTCTGACAGAGGACGAGAATTTACTGAGCATGCATCCGCCGCAAAAGGAAAACCAACGGGCTCAGGCTCTGTTTTTGTATCTTTTTTTGTCATCATTTCCGCCATTTTCATCCCGCTGGATAAATTACAATTAGTTATCATTCTTCTTACGTGGATTACTATGCTCACAGGCTTTTTTGATGACAAGAGTGTTATTAGCTGGAGCGAGTACAAAAAAGCTCTTCTTGACCTTGTAATCTGTGTTATAGCATCATTTGCACTTTATTACTTACGAGACAAATCAGAAATTGGCGGCGATGTCTATTTTTGGTTCCCCTTTATATCCCAGCCGATCGCAATCAATCCAGCTATCTATATCGCCATAGCAACCGTTTTATTATGGGTCTCTATAAATACTACAAACTGCACTGATGGCGTTGACGGTCTTTCTAGCACATTAGTCTTGCTCGCACTAATTCAGCTCGGTGTTATTTTCTATGCTATCTTAGGGCATGCACAGATTTCAAAATACTTACTCGTTCCAAACATTTCTGACGGAGCGGAGTGGGCGGTAATAATCTTTGCTCTCTCTGGCGTTTTAATGGGCTACCTGTGGCATAATGCCTTTCCAAGCAAAGTTCTCATGGGAGATGCAGGCAGTCGTTCCATAGGCTTTTTTATTGGCTGTGTCGTAATGATTAGTGGCAACCCTTTTCTTATACTTGCAACATCAACAATCATTATGATAAACGGCGGAATTGGTTTACTCAAAGTTTTTTTAATGCGCTTTTTTAAGGTAAAGTTTTTACTATCAATTCGCTTTCCTCTTCACGACCACATGAGACAAAAACTACACTGGTCTCCAACACAGGTTTTAATCAAATTTCTCATTATGCAAATCTTGATTTCAATCGCAATTATTGGGATATTTTTCAAGATCAGATAATTTCAGGCTCAAATGTTTCACGTGAAACATCCACGTGAAAAAAACAATCGCAGTAAAGCAACAGTCAATCTCAAAAAATTTAAAACTTGACAAATCGTATCAACTATAGTATCCTGATTTTTATAGATTTTTTTATCTATTAAATTTTCTTTTGAAGAGGAGTTTTTATGAAAGTTATTGTTCTTGGTTGCAATCATGCTGGAACGTTTGCTGCGACCACAATCAAAAAAACGTTTGGAGATGTCGAGGTTGTTTCTTATGATAGAAACGATAATATTTCATTTCTTGCGTGCGGCATTGCTTTGTGGGTTGGCGGCGTAGTAAAAGATCCTAAGGGGCTTTTTTATGCAACTCCAGAAAGCTTGACTCAGCAAGGAATCAAAGTGAACATGGGGCATGAAATTACAAAAATAGACTTTGCTGCGAAGAAAGTCTATGGAACAAAATTGTCTGACAAAAGCACTTTTGAGGATTCATACGACAAATTAATTTTAGCGGCAGGCTCATGGCCAGTAATTCCTCCATTTGAGGGAGTTAATCTTAAAGGCGTTCATCTTTCAAAGCTTTATCAACATGGACTTGAGCTCATCAAAGAAATGGAAAATCCTAAAGTTAAAAATGTTATGGTGATTGGTGCGGGCTACATCGGGGTTGAGCTTTTTGAGGCTTTTAAGCAAAATGGAAAAAATATTATTGCAATGGAGGCAATGCCTCGTGTTATGGCAAATTATTTTGACCCAGAAATTTCTTGCGAAGCAGAAAAACATATTAGAAATGGCGGAGTTGATCTTCATTTGAATGAAAAAGTCGTTCGCTTTGAAGGCGATGCAAACGGCCACGTCAACAAGGTTGTAACTGATAAGGCAAGCTATGATGTTGATGCCGTTGTTGTTTCTGTGGGATTTCGCCCAAATAGCGAGCTATATAAAGATACGCTTACCGTTGGTAAAAATGGTGGCATTATCGTTAACGAATATATGCAATCAAGTGATCCAAATGTATTTGCAATTGGAGATTGTGCAATGGTGCATTCAAATGCAACACAACAAAGCGAATACATTGCCCTTGCAACAAATGCAGTTCGAATGGGAATCGTTGCAGCGTTGAATATTAAAGAAAATGCCGTTGCGTATAAAGGAACTCAAGGATCAAATGCAATCTGTGTATTTGGCTACAATATGGCATCAACGGGACTTTCTGAAGAATCTTGTAAAATGCGCGGATTAGATGTTAAAACAAGCTTTGTAAAAGATGCATCTCGCCCAGAATTTATGCCAAGCTATACAGATGTTTTAGTAAAAATGGTATATGACGCAAAAACACGCCGAATTATTGGAGCACAAATTGCATCAGAAGAAAATCATGCTGAAGCAATTCATGCATTCTCGCTTGCTATTCAAAATGGCATGACCGTCGAAGAATTTGCCCTCTCTGATTTTTTCTTTTTACCGCACTTTAATAAACCTGTCTCATGGCTTACCCAAGTAGCATATAACGTTCTTGGAAAATAATTTCAGTGAAATAGGAGTTTCATTGCTAATAGTAGGATTTTTCCTACTATTAGTTGTATTTAGATTTCTTAATTTTCATAAACAACATACACTTCAATTCGAGTTGATTCTTGAATTAAAGAAGCATTTGCCGTTCGGATCTTTGGGATTTCAGATCCCATTGCTGTTATATTGTTTGGATTAACAGCACCCAATTCAATAAAGCTATTTACAATTACATCAGCTCTTTCTTTTGTCAAAGCAATCTGTGAAACATTAGTATCTGAAGTTTCAATATAGCTAATTACAAAAAATTGACTATTTGCAAATGTTTTTAATATTTCAGCAACTTTATTAATCCGTTCTTTTTCAGTATTAAAAAGGACTGATCGCCCTCGTTGAAATCGCATTTTTTCAAGCGTTATTATAATTCCTGTATCAGATGATTTAATAGAAATATTTTCTATATTACTTGTTGCAACTGATTCTGATATTTTTTTTATTGCTAAGTTTTTCTTTGTATCTGCTGAGCTGGTTGTCATGCCAGTTTGAGGGCGTGTAGTCTTTGTATAACTTGAATATGAGCGAGTCTCTTTTTTCTCCACTTTTTTTGATTTTCCTGCAGATCCTATCCAACCAATTGATAAATAAGGCCGCATTGCAAAAAATGAATAATCAGTATATTTTTTTGACGCACTCATTAAATGAAGTGAAAACAAATAATTAAAAGACGATCCCAAATTAACTGAAAACATTGAAAATATCGCTACTCTAAAAGCTATATCAGCAGTAATCCCATAACCTGTTGATATACGGGGAGCTAGTATCATTTGAAGAACATTAAAGCCAAGGGCAGTATTTATAGAAAATATATTTCCAATTCTAAATATATAAGCAGGGCCGATTGAAAAATCTATACCCTCAGTAAAAGCATAGGTTAAAATCTGTTTTTCACCTTGAAGAACATAATGGAATGGAACGATATAGTCAAATTTTACCCATAAACCTAAATTTATTTTTGATATAAAATATAAATTTGCCGTAACTCCAAAGGATTTATGGTTCATTATAATTTTTTCATTAATAATCTTTTCATTTGCTACAAAAAATGAAGCTCCTATACTTCCTGAAAATTCTGCTTCAGAAAAAACATTATGAGCAATGAAAAAGAAAAATAAATAAATAAATAAAAGTTTTTTCATTCTAAAATACTCTACTCCATATTTGTTTTATCTTCAATAGAAATTATTTATTTATTTATTTATTTATCTTAAAACTGATTGTTTTTATTTTTAAGCTAGGAACATTTTTATTTAATTCTTTTAAAATAAATTTTCTATAAAATTGTAATAATTGAATCCATCCTGCATGATCAACTTCTACAATTAAAATATTATTTTGTAAATCTATAAGTCGTGTATGATCAGCAAGTTTATTACCCTCAATGCTAATTTTATTTAGAATATCATTCCAAAGATTTGATAAATCATTTGATTGATTCATCTTCGCTTTATCAAAATTACTAAAAATTGAGTCTATAATATCGCTTGCTTTTTTATACTCATTCACTGCAAATTCCATCTGCAACATTATAAATTTTTGTATGCGTTTTTTTATAATTTTGAAAATTTTCCGTTTCTAAAAAGGTACAAAATAATTGTTCATATTCAGGTAGTAAAAACATTATTTTTTCACGTTTTTCTTGATCAAGTTCAAGTAAGACATCATCTAAAAGTAAAATTGGATTTTTAGATGTGATTTTAATATACAGCTTTGCTTGAATAAGACGTAAAATTAAAGCAATTAATCGACGTTGCCCCATTGAAGTTGAAGGGACAAAGTTATTATCATTTCTAAAAAAACGAATATTGTCACGATGAATCCCAGACATTGTTGTTCCCATAGCTTTATCAATTTCTCGTTTCTCTAATAATTTAGATAAAATTTCAGCTCGTGAGTAATTTTTCCATGACGGATAATATTTTATATGAACATTATCTATTTTTGAAATTTCATTATATAAATCTTTAAAATATAAATTAAACTGATAAATAATATCATTTCGCTTTGTTTGAATTTCAATTCCACATTCAATGAGTTGAATATCAATTGTATCTAATAAATCATATTTTTTTTCTTTTAAAATAGCATTTCGTGTTTTTAATATTTTTTTGTATTTTCGCAAAGCATCAATATAAAAATCATCATAAAGAGAAAGCGTTTGATCAATGAAAAATCGCCTTCTCTCTGGCTCTCCAACTACAAATTCTAAATCTTCATGAGAAAATAAAACACAAGGAATTGTATTTATCAATTCTTTTCTGTCTTTAATGATTTTGCCATTTTTCTCAATTTTTTTTTTATTATCTGAATATTGAATATTTATAAAATTTGATTTTTCTGATTCATCTTTAAATATAGATCGAATAGTAAAAAAAGGTTCATTATAAGTTAAAAGTTCAGAATCATTTTTTGTTCTAAAAGATGATCCATACGCTGCCATATAAAGCGATTCAATAATATTACTTTTACCTTGCCCATTTTTCCCAATAAAAAATATTTCTTTCGAAGATAAATCAATTGAAGTATTTTCTAAATTTCTAAAATTCTTATGAGAAACAGATAAAAAAGGCACATTACTCCACTTGTAAAGGCATTACAACGTGAAGAAAATCTGATTGAGGATCAGAAAGTAACGTAATAGATTTCATATTTTCGGTAAATTCAAAAATTATTTTTTCTGAATCAATTACTTTAAGAGGTTCTTCAATATGTAAATGATTTAAGGCAAAAACAATATCATCACCTTGGTAATCACATTCAATTTCTTCTTGGGCTTTTCCAATATCCGATTCTTGTGAATAAATTGTTAAATTTCCATTTGAAATATTAAAATAAATTCTTTTTAATGATTTTTCAACCAGTAAGGAAACACGTCGTAATGCTTCAGCTAACTCACTTTTTTGAACAGTGAATTTATATAATTGTCTTTCTGGAATAACTTTTTTATAATTTGGATACTGCCCTTCAATTAAAACTGAATTAAATTCATAATTTCCAAATTGAAAGAAAATCATTTTATTATCTAAAGCAATTTTTATATTTCCTTCTGAAGTCATTCTTTTTTGTATGATTGATAAAATCTTAGTAGGTACAATTGCAGAGGAGAAATTTTCAACGCCTTCGCAAAGAGGTTTTTTAACATAGGCTAAACGTCGAGCATCAGTAGAAACTAAAATTAAATTTTCTTCATCTTTTTCAAAAAACACGCCATTTATAAAATATCTATTTTCATCATCGGAAACAGCAAATATGGTTTGTGTAATCATTTCTTTAAATTCTTTTGCAGGAACTTCAAAAAAGATAACATTTTCAGATGAATTAAAGACAGGAAATTTTTCACTACTAATACTTTTTAAATTAAAATTTATTTTTTTAGACGTTGGTTTTATTTCAACAATAATATCTTTTTTTGAAAATAAAATATCACCTTGTGGAAGTGAATTAAGAATGCTTATAAATTTATCACAAAAAACTGTTGTTTCTCCATTTTCTTTTACTTCAACAGGGATTTTTGTTTCATAGCTAACTTTTACATCAGTTGCTCTAATCGTAAGAGTATCATCTTGTACAGATAAAAATACATTTGAAAGAATTGATAAAGCATTTTTTGAAGAAATAATTTCTTGTGCAATATTTATTTCTTTAATTAAAAGATCTTTGTTAAAAATGAATTCCATTATTTTCTCCTAAACAAATTATAAAGTTTTACTTTTTATAATTATTATATTTATATATATAAGTAATAGTAGTAATAGGGGCTGTGTATATGTTAATAAAAAAGATAACTTTATGATATTTCGCTTTTTATAAGTTTAATAAGTCATTTTTCTTATTAGATTTTTATCCACATATTAAATTATTTCTAAGTTTTACTTACTTATCAACAGTAATATAACACATTATTAACAATTTGTTAATATATTATTTTTTAAAATCCTTTACTTTTTTTATCAAATTTTGGATCAAAGAATACAAACTTGAATCAAGTTTTGAGGCATCTTCTATTTTTGAACAAGAGTGAATAACCGTTGTATGATCACGGCCTCCAAAATCACTTCCAATTTCAGTAGTTGAATATTCAGTTATTTCTCTTGTTATATACATTGCAAGTTGACGAGGAAAAACAATATTTTTTTTTCGGCCTTTTCCTTTTAAATCATTGTATGAAATATTATAATGATTAGAAACTACTTTTTGGATATCTTCTATTGTAATATTTCCTTGCTTTGGTGAGCCAAACGCATCGCGTAATTGGTGCTGAGCAATTTCAAGAGTAATATCTTTATGAATTAAATCTGCATAGGCAACAAGTTTTGTCAAGCAAGCTTCTAAATCACGTACATTTGTTTCAATTTTTTGTGCAATTAAATCAATTACTTCATCAGGAATTGCGATATTGTGCAATTTTGTTTTACTTTTTAATATGGCTTTTCTCGTTTCAAAATTTGGTGGCTGTAAATCAACATTTAATCCTCGCTCAAAGCGAGAACGTAATCTATCAGACATATCTTTTAATTCGGAGACAGGACGATCGCAGGTAAAAACCAATTGTTTATAACTATCATACAGTGCATTAAAAGTATGAAAAAGTTCTTCTTGTGTTTCAGGTTTTTTTTGTAAAAAATGGATATCATCAATTAATAAAAAATCTGCATTGCGATATTTATTCTTGAATTTTGTTGTTGTTTGAGTCCTCACCGATTCAATAAATTCATTGGTAAATGTTTCTGCAGTTACATAAATGATCTTTTTTTTATCTTCGTTATAAGCAAGATTACCAATAGATTGCATTAAATGTGTTTTTCCAAGCCCAACGCCACCGTAAATTAATAAAGGATTATAAGCTTTTCCAGGATTTTTTGAAACGGCAATTGA
>JBOFSR010000155.1:0-1497 GCA_051651645.1 Treponemataceae bacterium
TTTCACAAATATTCAGCAAATGAGTTTCATAACGAAACTTTGTTCGTCTGTGCAACTCAATTACAAAATAAATCCCAATATATCCCGTCAAATCCCGCCTTTTCTCCGTTATTCTTAAATCTATTCTCTTGCTTTATCAACTTGCAAGCACACCACCAGAGGTATATCTGGAGACACCGTCACTAGCCTTTAAGCAATTTTTTTCTTATTATATCACCATTTTCTAAATATATTTTCTTACTCAAAGCCCATTAAAATCAAATTATATTAGAAAATGGTGATATAATAAGAAAATGTATTACAAAAAGAATTGACAGAATTAGAGAAATTATGTAAAATGGTAGTTTATAAGGCTTAGAGAAAGTAGGAGATTAGTATGATTAAAAAACAAATAGCGAAACTAATAATTGTGGGTGTTTTTGTATTTGGAATGCTCAGCGGTTGTTCTTTTGAAAATGAATCCGAGATGTCAGGCGGTGTTTTGGCATTTGAGGGTGGCAAAGAAGTCAGTGTTAATCTTGAAGACGGATATTATCAAATAAACCTCGCTCGTTCGGTGAGCGGAATAATTACTTATGACAGTATAAATAAAACTGTTGCCGATGTTGGCAGAGATGGAAGGGTTGAGCTTTTTAGTGAAGGGACTACCGTTATCGATGTGCGACGCCTTGCAACTGCAACAGAGAGCGAGCTTCGAGAAAGAATTACTCTGCACGTAGTGGGAAGAGAAAATAGTGAGCTTGGAGAAGTGAAACTAGCCTTGAGTAAACAAGAGACGGTTCTTGAAGTTGGCGGAGAAGAAAAGTTAGTTGTAGTGGAAGTTGTTGGAAGTCGCGATATACGAATTGTAGATGGCGTTGACTGGGATAGTGATGATAAACGTGTGGCAACGGCAGAGGGTGGCGTTATTCGAGCGTTGAGTGTTGGTAAGACAATCATTCGAGCAAAGGTTAGAGGCGAAGAGAGGGAATGCGAGGTTGAAGTCTTAGCTTCTGGCGAGCCCGTAAAGACTATAGAAATCATTCTTAACAAAAGCGAGATTGCTGAGGGCGAGGCTGCTTTACTGTATGCCGAGGTGAGCCCTAAAAAGTCCACACGGCAGATGATTAGCTGGAGAAGCGAGCCTGCAGGTATTGTTGACATAAAGGGGAATGTCCTTATTGGTGTCTCTGAAGGGAAGGCAACAATTATTGCACAAGCTGAGGGGATGGTTCAAGCGACTAAAGAAATCCGTGTTACGAAGAAAGAGGTGCAATTAGCACGCTCAATAAAGATAGTTCCTTCTATAATAGAGCTTTTTGTTGACTCTGTTGCTGAAGCAGGGTATGAAGTTGAGCCCAAGGGTAGCCAAGTTGGCCGTCTTGAGTGGTCAAGTAGTGATGAGAGTCTTTTTGAAGTTGATGAAGGGATAATCCAAGGGCTTAGTGTTGGTGAGGGTGAAGTTGAGGTTCGCCTTGAGGGAACGATGATTGTAGGGAAGGCGAAGGTTGTTGTTAG
>JBOFSR010000156.1:0-8243 GCA_051651645.1 Treponemataceae bacterium
TGAATGGCATCGATTAATTCCTTTTTATTTTCTGCCTTTTTTGCACCGACAGAACTTCCAGCACAACAAGGTTTTATAAAAACAGGAAAAGAAAATGTCTGAGTGATTTTTTCAAGCTCTGCGGCAAAAGAGTTTTCTAAGACACAGCTGCTCTCATGAATTGTTAAAAAGGGAACAACGGGCAATTTTTCTTGTAGCCAAATTTGCTTAGTTTTTTCTTTATCCATAGCAACGGCACTTGCCATAACGCCAGCTCCAACATACGGCAAATCAAGCATTTCAAAAAGGCCTTGAATCGTGCCATCTTCACCAAAAGTTCCATGCAATACAGGAAAAACAACATCAACTTTTAAAAATTCTTTGTTGTCCAAAAGGACAAAGCTGGAGGTTTGCCCCCCCGCTGGCAAAAGAACAAGATGATTTTTAGAATCGACAAGATTCAAAATAGCATTTTCATCGCTTTTGATACGCTCAATTTCAGAGTCTGATTGTAAAAACCACATTCCCTGCTTATTAATTCCAATGAGAATGATTTCATGCTTTTGTGTATCAATATGGCGAACAACGGAACTAGCAGAACGAAGCGAAACCTCATGCTCACTGCTTTTGCCACCAAAAATTATTGCAACTTTCATATTTTCCTTCTATTTTTAGTGCGAATAAAATAAATCAGGGCGAAATAAATTTGTAGCCAACGCCACGCACTGTTTGAATATACTTAGGCACATCCCCTACATCGCCGAGTTTTTGTCGTAATCGAGCAACGTGAACGTCAATAGTTCGTGTGGAAACAACGCCCTCATAGCCCCAAACCGCCTGTAACAACTGCTCTCGAGACACGATATCGCCCTCATTGCTATAGAAAAACTCCAGCAATTTTATTTCTTGTGCAAGCAAAGCGATTTCTGTTCCCTTTACTGTCACAAATCCCCGCTTTAAATCAATTTTAACATCGGAACTTTTTGTTTTAATTGAAACGGCCTTTACACTTTTCAGTGCCTCGCTACGACGAACCTGCACTTGAATACGAGCCAACAACTCAGGCATCTCAAAAGGTTTTGGCAGATAATCATCGGCACCAAGCTGAAAGCCAACAATTTTATCTTCAATTTGACCCTTTGCCGTAACCATTATAATCGGAGTATTATTCCCCTCTTTACGCAAATTTTCACATACCGAAAAACCATCCATACCTGGAAGCATTACATCAAGCACAATCACATCAGGCTTACTATCACGTGCAGAAGCTAAACCCTCTAAACCAGTTTCAGCCGTAGTAACACTATAACCTTCTGCCTCAAGCCTATCACACATTGTCATTCGTAGCCCTGGCTCATCCTCAATTAATAAAATTTGTTTTTCCATAAAACCCTTCCTTATCACTTTTTTAAATCATCCAACGGAATTGTCACTAAAAAAGTCGTGCCTCCACTATTAGATTTTTCTATTTTTATTTCTCCGCCATGCAATTTTATAATCCGTTTAACAAGATTGAGCCCAATTCCACTTCCGTCAATTTGCTGCGAATTTGCCTTTGTTCCCCGCTGGAATGGCTCAAAAATAATTTTTTGCTCATGCTTTGGAATCCCTCGTCCTTTGTCGATAAAGCGAATGCAAACAAAATCTTTTTGCTTTTTTTTCCGACAAATAAGTGATTTATAATCGGTCAGGGTTTCTTTTGTCAGCTTAACCTTCAAGTACTTTCCTTCGCTTGCATGCTTTATAGCATTCGTTGCCAAGTTTTGCACAACACTCACAATGGCAATCTCATCACAAAAAAGAAAGATTTTCTCTTTTGACAAGTCAATTTCAAACTGAAAGCCAATTTGGGCATGCACAGACAAGGTTTGACTCAAAGTTGAATCCACAAGCTCCACAATATCACATTCTTTTTTCTTAATTTTGTCAACAGCAACAATATTTGAATACAACAAATAGTAATCAATACTCTCTTTGAGACGCCGACTTTCTTTATCCAGCATCAAACCATAGCGCACAATTTTATCGGGTTTATTAATAATCCCTGAAGCCATATTTTGCCCCGCCGCAGAAACAACAGCAATGGGAGTTTTTAGCTCATGCGTTACCGTCGCAATAAATTCTTGCTGGCGTTTTGAAAAATCTTGAATTTGCTTGATATAATGCACAAAAAAAGCTGAGCCAATCAATAAAACGACCAAAACAAAACACGTCAAAACAATGAGCGGAATAATTTCTTTCATGACAACAAAATCAACAGAGCCTTCTTTATGAGAAACAAGCAAGTGAAACGGTTCAAAGGCATAAAGTAAAAGGGATTTATCCAACTGGGAGTAAAATGATTTTTTTTCAAATTTTTCTACAGGAGTTTTTTCAGGCAAAAGCGTGCTTTGAAAGCGTTGAATAAACGAAAAAAATTCCGTGTTTTCACTAAGAAAATTAAACGAAAAACTCAGTGTTGATTTATCGAAGTAAAAGTCTTCATCAGATTTAAATAAAGTTTTATTCGTTTTACGGTTTTTAATACAGTAATTAAAATCAAAATTAACGGCAGCCATTTGCTTGATCAGGGTTGGTAAAAACTGCGTAACAAGAACATCCTCATCAATGATGATTTGAAAAAAAAACAGCGGCGACTCATCTTTTCCAAAAAAAACAGTCATGTTATTAAGCTTAGTTCTGTCAAGAGCCAAAAGTTTTTGTAGCTTATTATTTGATAAAAAATCCTTATTGAGCAAGGCGTTTAAATCATCTTGTGAAAACTCAATAAACTCAGACAGCACCGTAAATTTTTCTTTATCCCAAATAGAGGGAATTAGCCTATTTTTGTCAACACGGTAAATAATAATGTGCTTAAAAAGACTGCTAAACTCAGTTGTCTCTTGCCACTTTTTAATTGCACGGGCTGCATCATAAAAAAAATTCGTTGTTACCTTTAAGCCTGCGGGAATTGAAAGAATTTCTTCGTTTATCTTTTGAACCAAAAGCAAGCCAGAATTTGACAAAACCAATTCAAGGTTTTGATGTTTATGCTTTTTCAGTTGCATTAATGAAAAAACTTGAATAACAGCACTCGTTATCCAAAGCAAACAAAGAAAAATTGATAATATAAGCCGCATGGTATTTTTGTTATATTTCATACAGCGTTAATCAGTTTGAATATCAGCAAGTTGTAATTTAAGTTTATTTGCCATCGCGGCTAAATCAGAGCAAATAACATTCACCTCAGAAACAGAATCTTTTTGATTTTCACTAATTTGCGACGTTTTCAATGACGAACTTTCAATACTGCTGATAAGCTCAACAAATTCACCTGCGCTAAGGCTTAATTCCTGAATCATTGTAGAAAGATTGCTAATATTTTGTGATCCAGAAAATAAATCTTGCTCTGTAACGCCTAAAAAGTCAGTCGTTATTTTGACAAGCTTTAAAATCTCTAAAATTGTTCCCTTAATTTCTTGGGCAGAGTTATCCGAATCTTGAGCAAGCTTTTTAATTTCCTTTGCGACAACGGAAAATCCCTTGCCCAATTCCCCTGCACGAGCGGCTTCAATTGAAGCATTAATAGCTAAAAGATTTGTTTGCGAGGCGATATTTTGTATCATATCAACGACTTTGATAATTGTTTCAGACTTTTGCTTGAGATCCAAAATTTTTGCAACAGAGGAAGACATAGACTCAGTGAGCGTTTGCATGCTTGCAATCATTGCATTTGAAAGCTCCGTGCCTTCCTTAAGCTTTTTGCTCACATTCAAAACGGATTCTGATCCAACTTTTGACAAATTCATGGACTCAACAGACTGATTGTTCATCTCAACAGACATACTTGCAAGCGACTTTGTAGACGCCTCAAGCTCCTCAGAGACAACACTTAAATGCTCGGTAAGAGAGCCAACAGAATCCATTACTTTCTTAAACGAGGTATTATCGCGCAAAAACTCAATTGCTCCAAGAAAATCGCCTTGGTCATTATGCAACAAAGTACTAGAAACTAAGACATGCGCTACCGTGCCGTCTTTTTTGTAAACATCAATAGGAACGTTAGAAAAAGAAGTTTTATTTTTAATACACTCTTGAACTGGGCATTGAGCAGGATAACAAACGGCGGTTTTGAAAAGATCATAACATTTGAGATTTTTTGCCTCGGCCTTGGTATATCCTGTAAAGTTTTCCATAGATAGCGGCCACGTGATAACATTATAATCAGAGTCACGAATATAAAAGGGGTCATGAATAGCAGAAATAATGCCCTGATCAATAACATGATCCTTTTTTAATTGAGCAATTTCGGCTTTTAACGCTTGGTTTTCAGCTTCAAGGTTTGATTTATTGAGGGCTACACCTTTGCTCTTTTTCTTTTTATCAAACATAAATCTCCTAATCCTTGAAAATTATATATAGTTTTTGGTTTTTATTCAAGTTTTTTGATTTAATTTGTCAAATTCTTTAGCCACTTTTCTTTTTTGAGCCACCAAAACGCACCTGAAACTTTTGCAAAATCCGTCAACTTAACCAAACCATACATAATCACAGGACTTAAAAGAGTATACTTTGTCAACACAACCATGAGCGGGACAAAAAGCAATACATTGACCGTTACATCAATTACAACGCCCATCATTGAATCTCCGCCTGTTCGAGCAATGGCGTACTGGGCATTAATATAGCACCACATGGGCATATACGCGATGCAAACAAGCAAAAGGCCAAAGGTAACCGAGCGAGCATCAGCACTCAAATTTGCAAAAACAACGGGAATCAAAAGAAGGGAGGCAAGACCAATCAGACTACCGCCAATACCAAAAAATGGAGAGCCAGATAAAATCCAGCGAGCCTGATCACGAGCCTCGTCAAGGCGATTTGCACCGAGCGTCCCACCAACAATCACTCCTGTTGAGGTAAAAATCCCACCGATCGCAATAAAAAAAAGATTTGCAATATTAAACCCCGCAGCCATTCCAGAAACAATCTCAGAGCCTCCGCGACTATTGTACAAAGCCGTGGTAATCGTTTCTGAAAAAACCCACGTCATTTCTGTAATAAGAATCCCAAAGGATTTTGAAAAAATATTTTTTACCAAAGCGATTTTCACTTTGAGAATGTCTAAAATACGCGTTGTAAATGCAGGCTGTTTTTTTGCCATATAAATTAAAAAGGCAATCATTTCAAGCATTCGGGCAATAATTGTAGAAACAGCAGCACCTTGCACCTCCATTCGAGTAGCCCCAAGATTGCCATAAATAAAAAGATAATTAAAAAACGTATTTACCAAGCCTGCAGAAACAGAAATAACAAGAGGCGGCTTAACAAGCCCGATTTCACGCATTGAAGAGCTGATCGAGCCAGAAATCACCGTTGGAATCCACGAAAAAGCCAGAACTTTCATGTACAACTCGCCCTGTGCCAAAATAGCGTTTTTGTCGTGATTTCCATGAACCATAATTGACATCATTTGCTTAGGGCAATAAAACGACAAAAAAGAAAACACTATCCCAATAAAGAGCGTTATAATCAGCTTAAAACGAAAAGTTTGCTGCATGCCATTTTTATCTTTTGCACCGTTAAACTGGGACATAAAAATCCCGCTGGACATAAAAACAGTCCCCATCAAAACAAGAAAGATAAAATTAATTTGCCCTGCAACATTTACGCCAGACATCTTAATGTCGCCAAGCCCTGCAACCATAAAGTTATCTATCAGCGAAACAAGGCTTTGTAAAAGTTGCTGAAGCATGACGGGCAAGGCAATCAGAAGGCATTTTTTATAAAAATGGAGCGGCCCAAATAGCGGTTTTTGTGTTATTAAATTTGACATAAAATCCTTTTTAGGAATGTATGATATGTACTAAATTTAGTCAAGCATTTTTTTAGCGATTTATGCACACGTAACAAATTAAAGCTAAAAAGTCAAATTACTTTACAACAGTTACTTCCAAAGCGAGCAATTACGATTTTTTACCCCAACCAGCTTTACAGTGCAATATCTTCAATAAATGATGCGATAGCCGTGCAAAAATCACCGCAAAATATATTTTTATTTTATGCTGATTAATTAGATAAAATTTTATCTAATACTTGACAAAATATTAAATTGTAGTAAAATATTAAAAGAATATGACGATTATAATAGTATCGAAGTCATATATATTTTTTAAAGGATGGTATACCATGGGAAACAAGGTTACAATTATTGGTGCAGGAAGTGTTGGTTCAACAATCGCTTATTCATTGGCAATTCAAGGAACAGCTTCTGAGATTGTGTTGATTGACATTAACACAGAGAAAGCGTTTGGTGAAGCAATGGACATTCGTCAAGGTGTTCCTTACTGTCCACCATGTACTGTCATTTCTGGCAGTTATGCAGATGCAAAAAACTCAGACATTGTTATTTTAACATCTGGTCTTGCACGTAAACCAGGTCAAACACGACTTGATCTTGCACAAGCAAATGTAAACATTACAAAATCAATCATTCCAGAAATCACAAAAGCTGCACCTGACGCAATATACATAATTGTTGCAAATCCTATTGATATTTTAACATATCAATTCCACAAAACATCAGGTCTTCCTGAGCACAGAATTATTGGTTCAGGGACAACACTAGATACAGCTCGTTTACGATCTCGCTTGGCTGAGCACTATTCAGTTAATGCAGAAGATGTTCGTGCATACATTTTTGGTGAGCACGGAGACAGCTCTTTTGTTCCATGGTCAATTACAAACATTGCAAACATTCACGTTGACTCTTATGGCAAATCTTTAGCAGGATTAGGCAAGGCAATTGAACCATTACAACATGATGAAGTTGAAACATACGTACGTAAATCAGGCGGAGAAATCATCCAACGCAAAGGTGCAACATTCTATGCTATAGCAATTTCTGTTTGCCACATTTGTAAATGTATTTTCCATGGAGTTGATTCACCTTTAACAGTATCTACTATGATGCACGGTGAATACGGAATCAAAGATGTTTGTCTAAGTACGCTTTCTGTGGTTAATCGCAGTGGTGTTAAAGGCCGACTTGATGTTCCACTAACAGACAGCGAAGTTGTATCGTTGCAAAAAAGTGCCGATGCACTTAAAGACGTTATTGGTCAACTTACTTTCTAATTTTTATTCAAAGGCAGTGATGGTTTCCATCACTGTTGTTTTATTTAATCTTAAACAAAAGGAAACAAAATGGAATACAGAGTAGAACACGATTCTATGGGCGATGTGAAAGTTCCTGCAGACAAATACTGGGCTGCACAAACTGAGCGGAGCCACGAAAACTTTGAAATTGGTGTTGGGCTTGAAACAATGCCATTAGAAATCACGAAGGCTTTTGGTACTTTGAAAAAAGCTGCGGCTATGGCAAACAATATGCTCAAGCCAGAAAAAATGACAAAAGAAAAACTTGCTGCTATTTCTAGTGCTTGCGACGAGGTAATTTCTGGCAAGCTAAACGATCACTTTCCTTTAGTTGTTTGGCAAACAGGAAGCGGCACACAATCAAACATGAATGCGAACGAAGTTATTGCAAATAGAGGAAACGAAATTGCAGGCTTTCCATTAAATGATGTTTCTGGAAAAAAACTTCTTCATCCAAATGATGATATTAATATGAGCCAATCTTCAAACGACACATTTCCAACCGCAATGCACATTGCAGCCGTTGAAATTATTGAAGACAAGGTTTTTCCTGCAATCGATTTGTTGGTAAATACATTCAAAAGACTTGAAAAAGAGAATGAAGGCATTGTAAAAAGTGGGAGAACTCACTTGCAAGACGCAACACCAATCACTTTTACACAAGAAATTTCTGGCTGGACAAGCTCTCTTGAAAAAGACAAAGAGCTTCTCAAGGCATCACTCCCCGCTCTAAGAGAATTAGCTCTCGGGGGAACTGCTGTTGGAACAGGACTTAACGCTCCCGAAGGCTTTGATGTAAAAGTTGCTGAAGCGGTTTCAAAACTTACAGGCAAACAATTTATCACTGCAAAAAATAAATTCCACGCGTTGACAAGTAAAGACGAACTCGTTTTTGCTCATGGGGCTTTAAAAGCTCTTGCATGCGATATGATGAAAATTGCTAACGACGTTCGTTGGCTCGCTTCTGGCCCTCGTGATGGATTGGGAGAAATTTTCATTCCTGAAAACGAACCAGGGTCTTCAATTATGCCAGGAAAAGTAAATCCTACTCAGTGTGAGCAAGCGACTATGGTTGCCGTTCAAGTTATGGGAAATGACGTTGCCGTTGGAATGGCTGCAAGTCAAGG
>JBOFSR010000157.1:0-11140 GCA_051651645.1 Treponemataceae bacterium
CATCTTCCCACGCATCAAGTGCAAGCTCATCAGAAATTGAATTATGCAATTTGTTTCGCAAAATATTTCGCGTCAACGTTGTTACTTCTGGAAAAAAATGCCTAAAATAGGATTGCTCAAATTCAAGACGCATGATTTGTGAGAGCAAAAAATATGCGTCATAAAATTCATTACGAAAATACAGCTCTTCTGCTAAAATAAATCCACAATCCATAAAATCTCGCCGAGTGAGCCACTTTGCCAGTGAAAATCCCGCCTTTGATGTAACAAGACGCTTGTATTCTTGCACCGCATCATCTTCATTTTGATGGAAAAGATCAAAAATCAATAATTTACACCGACTCTCTTCATCTTCTCGCTTTGAAAGCCAATTTCTATAATTGAACGGCTCATGAAAACTGTCGTCTTTGAATTGCCACGAAAAAGATGAATCAAAAATTGATCGACGCTGGATATCCGACAAAACCTCGTATGCCTGCAAAACGTGATGAAAAATCTTTGCATCAACCTCAGAAACATCGGGGTGTAATTTTTTTGCTTTTTGGCGAAAGGCACGCTTTATTTCGGCGGCTGACGCGTTTGGCGAAACACCAAGTATTTTGTAATAATTTTTGACCACAAGACTTAGCCTATTTTTTCTCCACTGATACGTGCGTGCTTTGCAGATTTTATAATATCAAAATAATCGAGTAAAACCCCTTGCCTCTCCATTGCTGCCATGAGAGTTTTACTCATTTTACCAGAGGTTAAGCCTGCCCTGATGACAAAGGAGCAGCCTTTTTTTCCGTTTAAGGCAGTGGTTGTCGATAAAAAATCCGTTAGCTTTTTTGGTAGCTTTGCTCCCCAAATTGGTGCGGCAGGTACAACAATTGAAATATAATCAAATAAGGCTGGATGAAAATTCTGCGAAGAATCATTGCCGTCAAAAATATTAATTTCATTTCCTTTATTTTTTACCGCTTGTTCAAAGCCTAAAAGAATATCTTTGTGCGTTTGATTTTTTGTGTCTAAAAAGTGTAAAAGAAGAATTTTCATTGGTTCCTCGTTAGTCGTTTGTGCGTTTCAACTTTGTATTAACTTTTTCTAAATCAAGCTGAGCGAGTTTTTTGTATTCGTTGGGCAAATTTCCTGTATCGTTTTCAAAATACACCAAAACAGCGGTCAGTTTTTCATGTGCTTGTTGCCATTTTTTTTGTTTGACTAAAATATGAGCAATCTCAAATTCTGCAGCTATTCGAGAAGAAATATTTGTGCCATAACGTGTTATAAGCACATCGTAAACCTGTGATGCGATTCTATATTTGCCTTTGTCAAGGAATTCTTGTGCACGTTGATTTAATTGTTGTTCCGTTAAATCTTCTGAAAGCGAGTTTATGCCAGAAGCACAACTTGCGAAAACAAAAAAAGCAATACTGCAAAAAATAAAATGTAATTTCATGTGGTGATTTTATGAAAAAAAAATGCCCTTGTCAAGTATAAGATTTGTCAGTCTTGACGTTCAATAAAAGAGAAGCTACAATGATTATTCAAATTAAAACATTAAGGAATTTTTATGGCGTTAAATTGTGGTATTGTTGGGCTTCCAAATGTTGGAAAATCAACTATTTTTTCGGCGTTGACTTCAGCTCCCGCAGAAGCAGCAAATTATCCGTTTTGTACAATCAATCCAAATGTTGGCATTGTCAACTTGCCCGATGCTCGCCTCACGTTTTTGTCAGAAAAGTTTAACACAAAAAGAATCGTTCCCGCAACGGTTGAATTTGTTGATATAGCAGGACTTGTAAAAGGTGCTTCAAAGGGCGAAGGGCTTGGCAATCAGTTTTTGTCGCACATTCGTGAAGTGAGCGTTATTACTCAGGTTGTCCGATGCTTTGAAAATGCGGATATCATTCACGTAAATAACAAGGTTGATCCTGCTGACGACATTGAAACGATTAATATGGAGCTTGCCTTTGCTGATTTGGACACCGTGAATAAGCGAATGGACAAGGCCGTGCGATCCAGCCGTGTAATGGGAAAAGATGAGCAAAAAAAAGCTGAAATCGTTTTAAATGTTTTAAATAAAATCAAACCCGCCCTTGAAAACGGAAAGCCCGCACGGAGCATTGAGCTGAGCGAAGACGAGAAAACGGCAATTTACGATTGTCATTTAATTACGCTTAAGCCGCAAATGTATGTTTGCAATGTTGACGAGGACGGAATTAAAAACGGTAACGCTCATGTGGAAGCGGTAAAAAAAATAGCGAGCGAAGAAAATGCTGATGTTGTGGTGATTTGCGGCAAGTTTGAAGCAGAACTTATGGATATGGAATCGGATGAAGAGCGAAAAGAATTTCTTGCAGAAATCGGCCTAACTGAATCAGGGCTTGAAACGCTCACCCGCGCCGTGTTTCACTTGATGGGACTTCGCACCTATTTAACCGCAGGCGTTGAAGAATGCCGTGCGTGGACAATTAAAGCAGGCGACACTGCCCCAAAAGCCGCTGGCGTTATTCATAGCGACTTTGAGCGTGGCTTTATCAAGGCAGAAGTATACGCCTTTGCAGACCTTGTTGAGTACGGTAGCGAGCAAAAAATCAAAGAAGCAGGAAAATATCGCATTGAAGGCAAAGAATACATTGTGCAAGATGGCGATGTTATTTTCTTTAAATTTAACGTGTAAAAAATTTTGGGGAATATTAAACAATAGGGCAATGATTTTGCCCTACTGCTGCTGTCAAGCAAGGAATATGGAGGCTGAAGTTTCAGTTTATGTCACTAAATATTATTTAGTCTTCTTCTTCGATTATTTCCTCTGTAGGTTGTTCAAATTCCGTGTCAATGCCCCAATTTTCAATAATCCAATCAATCAAAATCGATCGTCTTTTTTTACAATTTTCAGGTGTCCAATCGTCATACTCTGCAATTGCTCTTTCTTGTTTTATATCAGAGTTGGAGTAAGAAATCCCCGAACCAGCACTACCTTTTTTTATAGCAAATTCAAAGTTGCTGTAACTTGAATTATCCTTTGTAAGAACTAAGTTTGAAATATCATGCAGATATTTTTTTCGTTCTTCACTCGTCCATTTAGAAAGCCAATTTGAATTTTTATTTGGATTTTGCGGTAAAATATGCTCAATGGTAGAGTCACTCAAATCTTCCCAATTCAACTTTGGTGTACTTTTACCTTTTAATAAAAAAAGTTCATACTCAAATAAAGTGTATTTCAAAAGTCTCCGATAGGAATACCACTCAAAGAAATCTTCCAAAAGAGATTGTCTGAAATTATTTTCATTGGAGTACCAATTAATAGTCCCATAAATCCACTCTGTTACATCTGTTAAATTGTATTGTGAAGAAAAAACCTCATCTGCCCACCTATAAAAGCTAGTTATACCAGCATTACTTCTTTTTCCTTCCCATAAAAAAACTCGATAAGAGAATACTTCAATTGATTTTAAAAAATCAAGATAGTTTTTTTTATGAAGCCCCTTAGTTTCTTGCTTTATTCTGGCAGCAACCATCAATGGTAAGTAATTCGCTATATTTCCAGTATTTCTTATTTTTGAAAGTAAATTAAATTCACTCTCATCAGATGTGTCTTTGCTTGGGTTAATTATTGCTGAATAATGTTTTGATATTAAAGAAAATCCATCAACGAATTCTAAAATAAATTTCTTGACATCTTCTCGACTCTTTTTTATAAACACTCTCAAAGGAATTACATCATCGGACTTAAATCCAGTATATCCTTGCCAATTTTTTGGAGTGTGACTTACATATAATGTCCATGCTATCCGTAAACACTGAGTTTCATCTCCATCACTTTTTGCAATATTTACATAAACTTCCTTCCAAGCTTTATTAATTGTTTTTGTTAACTCCTCTTTTTCTGATTTATCAACATTTCTATATACCCAATATAAAAGATAGTTTTTAAGCAGTTCCATTGGGGATAAATCTTTTCCTCTTGAGTTCATTAATTCAAAAGTCATCCCTATTTCGCTTTCTACTTCAATGAGATAAAACGAAAAATTTAGTTTTCGAATAATTGCATCAAATAAATCAATTAAATACGCATCACCTTTTTTATCTCTTATTCTCAATTGTTCATCGATATGAAGTTTTAAATAAGAATAAGCTTCAAAAATTCTTTTTTGATGTATAGAACTCGGTTCTATATTGCTAACTCCTTTTGATATTAAGTCAAAATAAAAATCTACTGTGTCATTATTTAGTTTTAATTTACTCTTGCTTCCTGAATATAAAAAATTAACGGACTCAGCCTCAAAATCTTTTTTACCTCTTTTGATTAATTCTTTGATCACTATTGATAAGTACAAACTACAGGTTGTAAGTCTCTGCTGACCATCAACAATATCTACGATTTCAAGTTTTTTTGTGCCATAATTTTCAGTGGGTTTGTCATCCTTCTGATAAATTACAATTGTCCCTGTATAATGACTTATGATTTCATCCTCAATCAATGCGTCAATATCTTGGATAAAGTCCTTCCATTGCTTTTGTTCCCAAGCATAACCTCTCTGATAATCGGGTATTTGAAATATTTTTCCTTCAAAGATATTTGATAATGTTTTTTTCTCCATTTTTGTTTATGTTTTAGAAAAAACTAAAACAATTCTCCTTTACAAAATACTATTTTCTACAAAATAGCGTACTAAGTATAGAGGGCATTTTTTCTGCTGTCAAGCGAGGAATGTGTGGTCTGAAGTTTCATTGAGAGTTGCGACTAGAAATCTAAAAATACTCCTCTATTATTTTCTATAAAAAGGGGTATATGTAACATGCTTTTGAACGACTGGAAGAAAAAATCTTGTTCAGCTCTAAGTATTCTTGGGCGTTACGGCTTCACATCGTTTCGCCGTCGGGCTTTTCGCTACAATCTTTTTGCTCGTTCCTCGCAAAAAGGATTTTCACTGCAATCCCTAACGCAATCGTTTTATTGCCGCTATTTCATTTGATTATCATGAAATAGTTTACTTTTCACTGTTTTTTTACTATAATCACGTATGGAAATTCGATTAGAGCATTTAAAAAGAACATATCCCTCGCAAAATGGTACTTTTGCCGCTGTTGACGACGTGTCGTTAATCATCCCAACAAACACAATTTATGGGATAATTGGCAGAAGTGGGGCAGGAAAATCAACACTTGTACGGCTCATTAGTCTTCTTGAGCAAGTTGATGAGGGATCTGTCTTCTATGATAACAACCGCGTCGATAATTTGTCAAAACGAGCGTTAATTGAACAACGTAGAAAGCTCGGTATGATTTTTCAAAGCTTTAATTTATTTGCTTCTCGCACAGCTGCACAAAATATTGCGTATCCTTTAGAAATCTGCAAGGCATCAAAAGCCCATATAAAAAATCGAGTGGCAGAACTTTTAGAGCTTGTCGGTTTATCTGACAAAGCGAATGTGCCAATTAGCACACTTTCAGGCGGACAAAAGCAACGCGTTGCAATCGCACGCTCTTTGGCTAATAATCCATCAATTCTTTTTTGTGATGAAGCAACCAGCGCCTTAGATCCACAAACAACACTGTCAATTTTGAATTTAATTCGAGAAATTCAGCAAAAAATGCATTTAACTGTCGTCATGATTACGCATCAAATGGAGGTTGTCCGTGATGCATGCCAGCGTGTTGCCGTTCTTGAGAATGGGCGTGTCGTTGAGCAAGGCTTAGTTTCTGATGTTTTTGCGAACCCAAGTGCTGCTGTCACAAAAGATTTTTTATCTCATCTTGCCGTTCAAGAACAACCAAAACTTTTACGGTGGTCAAATGAAGGGGGGCAATATACCTTGCGTTTTATTGGCTCTTTAACTGATGAGCCGCTTTTGAGTAGAATTTCTCAGCAATTTCAGGTTGAGTTTAATATTCGTGCAGGCGGAATTCAGCATTTGGTTGAAGGTGATGTTGGCACCCTCATTACAGATATTTCTGGCACCCCACAAGAAGTACAAAAAGCCCTTGATTACTTGCGTTCAAACGGCGTCATTGTTGAAAACGGTTTGGATTAATCATCAGCCTGCTATAAAATAATTTTTGAGTAGCGATTGTAAAGGGCGGAGCGAACTTGTGCAAAGATTTTTGTGCGTCTCAGTCGCTCCACCTTACAGATTATGCAAGCAATTCGGCTATTTTTGCATCGATAGCTTCAGGTGGAATTGCGGGTGAATAACGAGCTACAACATTGCCCTGTTTATCAATAAGAAACTTCCCAAAATTCCATTTGATATCTTCTTTTTTTATGCCGAGCGTAAAAGCTTTGACTCGTTTTTCAAAAGCATCACTTTTTTCATCCGTTATGTCGGCAGGTTTTTGTTCTTTTAGCCATGCAAATAAAGGTGCACAGTTTTTACCATTTACATCGACTTTTGCAAAGCGAGGAAATTTTGTCCCATAGTTAAGCGTGCAAAAAGATTGAATTTCTTCATCGCTTCCTGGTGCTTGCTTCAAAAATTGATTACAGGGAAAATCCAATATAACAAAATCCTTCCCCTCATATTTTTCATATAATTTTTGCAAGCCCTCATATTGTGGTGTTAATCCACACTTTGTGGCGGTATTAACAATCATGATGACCTTTCCCTTGAATTGTTCAAGCGAAATATCATTGCCGTTTTGGTCTTTAACTTTAAAATCATAAAAATTCATTTTTTCTCCTTTATGCCATGTATTCTTTAGAATATACTCGTTAAATAACCAAAAGGCAAATAAAACCTGTTGCTTTGCTACTGTGAAAACTCTTTTATTTAAGAATCTTTCCATCCCGAGTGATGGTAACAATGCTCCAAGGAATCACTTTTTCGGAATTTTTCAAAGCTGTTTTTACTGCTTCTACAATTCCTGCACAACAAGGAACTTCCATTCTTGCGATGGTAATTGATTTAATATCATTTGCTTGTAAAATTTCGGTCAGTTTATTGCTATAATCAACAGTGTCAAGCTTTGGACAACCAACAAGTGTTATTTTGTCTTTCATAAAATCATGGTGAAAGTTGCCGTACGCAAACGCCGTGCAATCAGCTGCAATTAGCACATCTGCATTTTGAAAATATGGTGCATTTTGTGGAACAAGTTGAATCTGAATGGGAAACTGTCGCAACTCAGAAGGAATTAATTCTGCCGATAAAGAGGAGTGATTTGCTTGCATTGGAGCAGATTCGCTCGAGCAAGGGGAGTGAGCATTGTGGCTTCGATCAAAAACCTTCATATTCGAGGATGGGCATCCGCAAGGCAATTTTTTTTCACTGTTTTGAGAGCCGTCAATATTTTTTTTATGCTCAGCAACAGCTGTTGCATCGTATGCAGGAGCTTCTCTCTCCTCAAAAGTTATTGCCTTTGTCGGACATGATGGCAAACAATTTCCCAGCCCATCGCAATAATCGTCTCGCATGAGTTTTGCTTTTCCATTAACAAGCTGAATGGCACTTTCATGACAGGCTTTTACGCAAAGTCCGCATCCTACGCAAAGCTTTTCATCAATCTTTATGATTTTTCTTTTCATTTTTACATCCTTAGTTTCTTGATTATATTGTAATAATAATACATGATAAGTAAAAAATCGGTTGTTTTTCCAACGAAAAATGATTTTACGCTATTTATAAAGGAAGAAAATGCAGGAGTATTTAAATATTTTGAAAGAATGTAGTCTTTTTGACAACTTGGATGACGAGCAAATTGTCACTGCTTTACGGTGCATTCATGCAAAGGTTGAAAAGATTGAAAAAAATGAAGATATCTTTGCAAATAGGGGCGTAAAGCTAGGAATTTTACTTTATGGACGGTTGCAAAATGTGCAAATTGATTATTTTGGAAATCAAAATATTATTGCTAATTTTTTGCCATCTGAGTTATTTGGTGAGGCTCTTGTTTGTGCGAATATAAAAAAATCTCCTATCAATTTGGTTGCAACGGAAAAAAGTTCAATTATGTTTTTGGATTATACAAAAATTTTGGGTGTTTGTAATAATGCGTGTGTTTTTCATTTGATGTTAATAAAAAATATGCTTACGGTGCTGGCTAAAAAGAATATTTTTTTGAATAGAAAATTGCAGCATTTAACAAAGCGATCAACGAGAGAAAAACTTTTATCTTATTTGACTGAGCAATCACGATCCATTGATAATAATAGTTTTAGCATTCCCTTTAATCGTCAAGAACTTGCTGATTATTTGTCTGTTGAGCGTAGTGCTTTAAGTGCCGAACTTTCTAAGCTTCGAAAAGACGGATTGCTTGATTTTCACAAAAATGAATTTAAACTGAAAATAAAATCCTAATTATAGTGATAAAAAATTATTTTTTTGCAATTAAAAAATAGTTATCTTTGTTTGTTAGATAAAAACCTTTGGCATAAAGCAAGAGAATTTCAACTAATTCTTGTTCAGTTATATTTGCTAAGTGAATAGTTATTTTTTTCGTACTGATTTTTAAATCTTTTTTGCCAAAGACGACGGGAATTGTACAAACTTCGGTGATTTTATCAAAAATGCTTTGTAAATCTGTCTTTTTTGCATCAATTTGTAATAATCCTTCGTCATTTTCAATAATCCGAATCTTTGAAATATACCATACTTTTTCAGTTTTTTGTACATATAAATTATTTTTGAGCAGGAAACTTTCAAAATCATTTTTTTGAAAATTGAATTGTTCAATTTGTTTTTTGTGTTGTATGGAAACGGTTTTATCCATTATAATTGTTGGCTCTGTATAAATTTGCGAGGAGTTTGCGGTTGCATAAGATAATCCAAGTAAAATTATATACATGATAAAAAATATTTTCATAGTTCCTCCTTTGCTATGTTGGTAAGAAAACCACAACTCTTTTATAGAAGAAAAATGAAAAAATTTATTTGAAATTTATTTTTTTATTAGCTTGTAAAAAATAATTCCCAGTATGTACCACGCGAGCGTGTAGCCAATTAGATAGAGCCCTCCGCTAAGGATATTTGGAATGTAAGCACAGATGATGATAAAAATTGTTAGCAAAGGAATCACATTGCCAAAAGGGACTTTGAAGCCTTCTTGTACAGTAGGATTTTTTTCCCGCGCAAAGATGAGAGAAATGCAGTTGATACAAATCGTTACTGCGGCAAAAAGGGATGCAAGGTTTACGATTTGCTCTGTGAGACTTGGAAAACTTGCAATGAGTGTTGCTATTGTAACAACAAAAAAGGTTGCAAAAATGGGACTTCCATTCTTGCTTTTAGTTTGAAAAATAGCTGGTAGCATTTTATTTTCACTTGCTGCAGAAATTGCACGCGAGGTAAGTGCCGTGATAACTAAAATTGTTGTAAGCAAGGCAAAAATTGCTGATATTGAAATAATTTTTGCTAAATACGGTATGCTTTGGAGTGAAGTGAATGCCGCCGCATATAATGGAATAAATCGGAATTGGGGCTTTTCAATTAAAAATTGCGTTGTAATCAATCCTAAAATCGTTGTGATTACAAGCAAGTAAAGCGTTAAAACAATCAAAATGCTGATTACCATTGAGCGAGGAACATTTTTTTTAGGCTCATGCACTTCATTTACCATGAAGGCGATTGTTACAATTGATCCGTATGCAACCATTGCATTGGGGATGGCTATAATACTGCCAGTCAATCCTTTAATTCCTTGAGAAAAGAAAGGCAAAAAATGATTTGCGTTCCAGCTTTGTGACGTTAATCCCAAAATGATAAAGCACAAAAGTGTTGAAATGAGGGCAATTACAAGTACAATATTTGCTTTGCCTGTGAGCGTGATTTTAAGAAGGTTGAGGATTCCGCAAAAGACGCATGCTGCAATAGCAAGTGGGATTTGCAAGTGTGCAAACTGTGGGAAGCCTGCCCCCAAGTAGCGAGCAACGTAAATGGCTGCAAAGGCAATGCCACCAATATTTGCGTTGATGTATCCCCATGTTGAAATCAACCCCCAAAATTGCCCTTCTTGATCTGTTTTTCCCAGGGATTTTGCAGGAAAAACAAAAACTCCGCCTGATTTTGGAAAAATGCTTGAAAGCTCAGCGACTTGCATTCCGTATAAAAATAAAATAAAGGCAGCTAAAATCCAACTGATGAGGGCAGAGGGGCCTGCATAGTAAATTGTCAAGCCTGAAAGTGAAAAAATTGCACTGCCAATCATCCCTCCCACAATCATTGCAGTAGCGGAAGTTAGACCAAGTTTGTTTTTTTGCATAAAAAATCCTTTATAAAATGAGAATAGAAAACTATACCGTAGAGATAAAAAAAAGTCATCGTACCTATCTCAAGCCTTTACTAGGTGGGACGTCCCCTCATTACTATCTTGAACGGCCTCCTTTACTATGTACGATATCGCTACACTACTATGGAGATCATCGTTAGTACTAGTATGGATCCATCTGTAGTACTATAAAGTTATCCCTAATTGTAACCGCCAGCGAAAACAACAAGGTGAGTTATTACACGACTGAACTTGCTTCAGTATTACAGTTCATTTTAAGCTCAATTGAATGCCATCCATTCTGTTCGATGTATTCACTGAGCCTCGCATTTCTGTATGAACTGAGTAAGAACTTTCCTTTTAGGTTTGGTAATGCTTCTAAAAGCTTATCAAAATCTTGATTGCATATACCCACTGTAATGCTCTTGACGAGAGCCCACGTATGGCGGGTCGCAATACATAAATGCCTATTGTGAATCACGGCTTTTGATAATTTTAACGGCATCACAACACTCAATCTGTGCATTTTGCATTCGCTCGGTATACTCAGGGCAAAACCTACGTAAAGCTATCCCGCTTATTAAGAACTTTGCGTGTTGTTGTGCCTGTGGTCTTTATTTAGACACGAAACACGTTGTATAAAATAATGGGGCTGTACCAGATAAGTTAAAACAGCTCCTTTTTAGCTAAATTATAAATTATTTGCATTTGGTTTGCAACTCCATACGATTATAATCGTTTTGTTGTTAAATCTCCATTCACATTCTCGAAAGTATAAATGAAAATGTTCTTTTGGAACACCATTAAATTTGCACAAGTGTCTCTTGGCTTGATTCCAAAAGTTTTCAATGCCATTAATATGATTCTTCCCTTTTACAAAATCTTTATTGTGATTAATTCTCTCATGCTTAAATCCGCTTGCCTTGAGCTTGCTATAACTTGCATATGAATC
>JBOFSR010000158.1:0-2942 GCA_051651645.1 Treponemataceae bacterium
CAGCAATCAGTGCGGCGTGAACGGCTTTTTCTTTTTCCAAAAGAGAAGAATTCACTTCTTTTGCAAGTTTTTCTGCCTTCGTAAACATTTCAATTGCGGGAGCGTAAGCGTTTTCTTCAAGTGCTGTAATATCAGTGACAAGAGTTGCGTCCTTTTGACGCTCGCCTGCTTGAATAAAAAGAATATTTGCCTCATCAAGTTTTGCTTTGTCGCCACCGCTAAGATTTGCAAGGCTCTTTTTTGCTTCATCAAGCTCGGCAGTTGCGTTTGCCTTTGCGATATCCGTTTTGCTGCCAAAAAGAAAATGCAAAGAATCCAAAATTGCCTTATCAATTGCAGCTTTTACCTCAGGTGATTTTTCAATGCTCGGATCATAGTGGCCTTCAGCTTGCAGGGCGATTACTTCCTGCGAGAGATTTTGTGCCTGTATGTAAGATTCGCTTTTTTTAAAATCTTGTGCAAAAATTGAAGATAAAAGTCCTACGAAAAATAAAAAAATTAGTTTTTTCATTTTTTACCTCCATTTTTCATTTCTAGCTGGATTTTTTCAATTTCTGCGACAATATCATTAAGCGTTTTCATTTTTGCTTCGATTTGTTTAACTTCTTCCAAGCTCATTTCGTAGCGTTCTTTTACAAGAATGCAAAGCTCGCTCATGTCATTTAAAACGCTCTCAAACTGTTCTAAAGCACTGTCGTAATTGTTTGATTGATTGTTTGTTTTGCCCAGTTCATATCGCTCGGTTAAAGTGGCATATTCTTCTGGGCGTGCAATTTCGGCTTTTAAAAGATTTGCCTGTGCAACCAAATCCTCAATTTTTATAATTAAATCAGCTGCATACGCTGGCATGCCAACAGAAATCGCATTTTTATAGCTTTCAATCGCCACTAAAAGCATTTCTTTTGCATCCTTGAGCTTCTTTTTTGTTTGAATTAACGCATCGGCTTGAGTGTAATCCTGCTCAGCCTTATCAAAATCTTCTTGCACATACGCAATGACGGAAGGAAAATGATTAAGTCGGTTTCGCAAAGAATTTGCCTCATCGTACTCTGCTTGCGGAATACTCACGCAAGAGAAAAGCAAAGCCATTGTTACCAAAATGATAGCAACTTTTTTCATTTAAAATCTCCTAATGGATGAATTTATACAATTTAATAGAAGATAGGTGCAATTATTCGCCTAAATAGGCTTTTTTTATTGCATCATCTTTTAACAAATCTTTTGCAATGCCAGATTTTACAACGGAACCTGTTTCTAAAACATAGGCTCGGTTTGCAATTGCAAGAGCCTTAAAAGCGTTTTGCTCAACAAGCAAAATTGTCATGCCTTGTGCATTAATTCGCTTTATAATAGAAAAGATTTCATCAACTAAAATTGGCGCAAGTCCCATTGATGGCTCATCAAGCAAAAGCAAGGTTGGCTTTGACATTAAAGCCCGACCCATAGCAAGCATTTGCTGCTCGCCACCAGAAAGTGTTCCTGCCGCCTGTTTGATTCGCTCTTTCAAACGAGGAAACATTGCATATACAGTATCCATATCGGCTTTTACTTTTTTATCATTACGAGTAAACGCTCCCATTTCAAGATTTTCTTTTACGCTCATATTTGCAAAAACGCGTCGCCCCTCAGGAACGTGGATTAATCCTGCTTTTACAATAGCATCCGCATTCATATTGGTAATATCATTGCCCTGAAAAGTGATTTTTCCACTTGTTTTTTTAAGAATATTTGACAAAGCATGCAAAGTCGTTGTTTTTCCCGCACCATTTGAGCCAATGAGCGTGATGATTTCGCCCTCGTTGACGGTAAAATTGATGTCGCGGATTGCTTGAATTGCTCCGTAGTGAACCGTTAGATTTTCAACATTAAGCATCGATTAAAGCCTCCTCGCCTAAGTAGGCCTTAATTACCGCAGGATTTTTTTTAATATCATGCGGCAAACCTTGTGCGATAATTCTTCCATAGTCAACAACAATCAATCGCTCGCAAATTCCCATAACAAGGTTCATATCATGTTCAATCAAAAGGATTGTCAACTGAAATTCCTTACGAATAAAGCTGATTAAATTCATTAAATCCTCTGTTTCTTGCGGATTCATTCCCGCAGCTGGCTCATCGAGCAAAAGAAGCGTCGGCTTTGAAGCGATCGCTCGCACAATTTCAAGCTTTCGTTGCTCCCCATACGGAAGATTTTTTGCAAGGTCATTTTTTTTTGAGTCGATTTTGAAAAGTGAAAGCAATTCTTCCGCTTGAAGCGTCATTGCTTTTTCATCATGATCAAAGCGTTTTGTGCGAAAAAGCACGTCGAAAACACGAGCCTTTCTTTGGCTATGTAAAGCAATTTTTACATTATCAATAACTGATAAGTTGCTGAATAATCGAATATTTTGAAAGGTTCTGGCAATTCCCATTGCGTTTAGCTGAAATGGTTGCTTGCCGTTTGTTTCCCTCACGTGATTTTTTTTATCCCAAAACTGAATAATTCCTTCGGTGGGAGTGTACACGCCCGAGAGCATATTAAAAATCGTTGTTTTACCCGCACCATTTGGGCCAATTAATCCGACTAACTCACCTTGCGTCAAAGAGACAGAAAAATTAGCAACAGCTCTTAATCCACCAAAGACAATTGAAATATCTTGGGCTTGCAATAAAAGATTTTTTTCACTCATTTTTTTGCCTCGCTTTTTTTAGTAATTTTTTGCACGAGAGAATTCCATGTGTGGACAAAAGAAAATTCTTTCGCTCCTAAAAGTCCTTGCGGGCGGAAAAGCATAGTAAAAATAAGCACGAGTGGATACATTAACAAGCGATAATCATTTAAGAAGCGAAGGAATTCTTGCAAAAAGGTAAGCACAAAGGCTGCCAAAATCGAGCCTGTGATTGAGCCCATTCCGCCAAGAACGACAAAAATTAAATACTCAATACTGCGATTAAAGGATGCA
>JBOFSR010000159.1:0-1002 GCA_051651645.1 Treponemataceae bacterium
TTATGATAGAAGCATGGCAAGTAATACATGCTGAAAACGGAATAAATCCCATTTTCAGCTACTAATTCTTATAAAATCAAAGATTGTTATAAGAATTAGTCAATTACGAGTACATACAAAGTATGCTACGAGTAATTAAGGCTGCCCAAGAATATGCAGGGCTTATCTTTGAAGTCATGCTCTCACGCAAATGGTATGCAGAAAATTTCCCTCACTTAAGAGGCTCCATAGAAGAGAAGACTTTTATTATTCCTGATGACAAGGACTTAAAAGCAGACTTTAGCACGGTTAAACTCAAGGCAGGCATTCTCTTAATTAGCGAACGCACTGGCGAGAGTAAAAGCAAGCGACACGGTGACGGTGCGGTTGCCGCCTGTCTTGCAGTCTTTGCTATCAGAGAAAGTGGCGGTGGCTACCAACCTATGACATACGAGGCAGTAACAGCCACAAAAAGATACAGCAAGCAAAAAAGAGAGCATATCGCCTGAAGATGAACAAGAGGTGTACTATTCTGTTCCGTATTCACGGCGTACCCCATGGAGTGATTTTTCAATCGTACAAAACCTCACGCCGAGAGGCTTGCGAGCATTTTAGCTAATGTAAGAAATGGAGAAAGCCCTGAAGAATATTTAATTCTTGCCCAAGACATCGAACTAAAAGACTTGCATTATCGATCCGTGTTAAGTACACGAAAAGATGCGGTGTGCGGTCTTGATATTAAAATTGAACCTGCAGGAGAGGACGCTATTTATATACGAAACAAGTTCCGCAGATAAATGACTCATTTTAGAAGAAGCTTCTAAAATGAGCAAATTACGAGTGCATACAAAGTATGCTACGAGTAATTAATGCCGTGAGCAAGACACGTAAAGAACAACTTGAAGCAAAAGGATACAAAACCCCTGTTGATGATGACGGCAACGGTGGAGAAAATCGTACAATAAAAACCAAAGCACCTAAAGAAGACTACACAACCTTTACCAACAAACGCACAGGAAAGAG